>NZ_BAAABH010000001.1:0-254366 GCF_054767855.1 Clostridium sp. CTA-19
CACAAGTTGACTTTTAAAATTATCCATTCCAAAACTTGGATACCTAAAATAGTGAGACATGCTCAGAATCACTTAGAATTTAACACTGCATCTTGTATGAAAATATTTTAAGGTTATTGAATAAATTTAAGTTGGAGCTTGTTTCCCTATACAGAAATAAAGTTAAATTTAAAATAAAAAATAAGGAGGTGTATAGATGGATAAAAGAAGTTTTTTGCTAAAATATGTGGCTATAATATATAGGGAATCTCAGAGGTACATAGATGAAGTATTAAAAAAGTATAATTTAAGCTTTGGAACATATCCTTTTCTTTTAGCTTTATATAACAATGAAGGAATAAGTCAGAATATCTTAAGTGAGTATGTGAAAGTAGACAAATCTTTTTCAGCAAGAGCTATAAAAAAACTTATAGAAATTGGCTATGTAGAAAAAATAGTTAATAATGAAGATTCAAGAGCTTATAAATTATATCTTACTGAGAATGCTAAGGATATAGTTCCAGGTGTTTTAAATGAACTTGATGGATGGTTAAATATGATAACTGATGGATTAGAAGAAACAGAGAAAAAAAATGCAGAATCCCTATTAGAAAATATGTACAAAAATGTTGAACAATTTAATACCAAGGATTAAATAAAGGGATAAGAGTTTAAAATTAAATTAATTAAGGAAGGTAAATTAAAATATGACAAAAGATGAAAAATATATACATAACAATAGATGGTTAATACTTGCTATAGTGGTTATGTCTCCATTTATGGCATGTATAGATAGTAGTATAATAAATGTAGCACTGCCAATTATGGCAAAAGATTTAGGCACATCAATGGCAGGTATAGAACAAGTAGTTACAAGCTATCTTATAATAATTTCAGCTACAATACTTATATTTGGAAGACTTGGAGATATAAAAGGGAAAACTAATGTATTTAAATATGGCTTTTTAATATTTGTTTTAGGTTCTTTATTATGTGGAATATCAAATACATTAAATTTTTTAATATTTTCTAGAGTTATTCAAGCAATAGGTGCAGCAATGACTATGTCCACTAGTCAAGGAATAATAACTCAGATTTTTCCACTAAATGAAAGAGGAAGAGCGATTGGAATATCAGGGACATTTGTAGCACTAGGAACATTACTTGGACCTCCGTTAGGTGGACTTATAATATCTGTAGTAAGTTGGGAATACATATTTTTGATTAATGTACCTATAGGAATAGTAGCATTTATAGCAGCGTTAAAATATTTACCTAAAGATACAACAACTAGTAACCAAACTTTAGATATAAAAGGTGCATTACTTTTCTTAGTATGCGTAATTACATTGTTTTGGGCAATGCTTACAGGTCAACAAATAGGATATGGAAACATAAAAATAATATTATCCTTTGTAATAGCTGTAATATGTTTTATTTTATTTATTAGGCTAGAATTAAAAATTGAAAATCCAATGGTAGATCTGTCTATATTTAAAAATAAAACTTTTTCAATTAACATATTTTGTGCTTTTGTAGCATTTATAGGAATTAGTTGCATAAACATAATTCAACCATTCTATCTTCAGGATGTATTAAAGTTGTCACCTGCTAAAACAGGATTTATGATGATGGCATATCCTATAGTATTAACTATTGTAGCACCATTAAGTGGATACTTATCAGATAAAATAGGAAGTAAAATACTTACACTAATTGGACTTATTATAACGACTTTAGGGTTAATAGGAATGTCTACATTAAATGAAAACTCAACTTTTATAATTATTATTTCTATACTTGCAGTAGTAGCAGTAGGAAGCGGATTATTCCAATCTCCTAATAATAATTTAGTTATGTCTTCAGTTGAAAAAAGTAAATTAGGAATAGCTGGTGGAATCAATGCTCTTATTAGAAATTTAGGATTTGTGTTTGGGGTTTCAATTGCAACATCTATCTTATATAACAGAATGAGCTACAAAATCGGTTATAGAGTATTAAGTTATGTAGAAGGAAGAGAAGATGTATTCATATATGGCATGAGATGGGTTTATATTATTGCAGCAATAGGATGTTTTACTGGATTTTTAATATCTTTAATAGATAAAACAAAATTCAAATCGAAAATAAATAAATAAGTTTAAAAACAAGGTTTAGCTGGGTATAGTAAAACCTTGTTTTTTGTAAAAATAATTTATAACTTTACTAAGTTAAAAATATTCAGACAATTTAGTTTTTATTTTTTGAAGGGGAATTAAAAAATATAAAGAATATGTAGTATAAAGATATAAAATAAGAGCTAATTGCAAAATTTGGAAGTTTAGGGGATTATCTAAATTATATGCAATATTTTATCTAAATTTAGTTTATATATAATATTAAAAGGGGGCAATCAGATATGAGCAATGTTACAGAACAAGAAAAAGGTAGAACTATTTTAGAAAATGATAAAAAGGTTATTATAAATGGAAAAGATTTAGATTTACAACAAATTATAGATGTTGCAAGAAATGATTATTTTGTAGAGTTAACAAACGAGGCAAAAGAAAGAGTTATAAAATCTAGAAACATAGTAGATAAAATAGTTGAGGATGAAAAGGTTGTTTATGGTATCACTACAGGATTTGGTAAATTTGCAGATGTAACAATAACAAAGGAAGATTGTAAAACATTACAAAGAAATTTAATAATCTCTCACTCATGTGGATTTGGGGAGAATTTAGATAGAGAGTATGTTAGAGCAATAATGTTATTAAGAGCAAATAACCTTTCAAAAGGATATTCAGGAATAAGATTATCTACATTAGAAACTTTAATAGATATGATAAACAAAAAAGTACATCCATTAATACCAGAAAAAGGTTCATTAGGCGCTTCAGGAGACTTAGCACCGCTTTCTCATATGGTTTTACCAATGATAGGTGAAGGTGAAGCAGAGTTAAATGGAGAAATTTTATCAGGAAAAGATGCTATGAAAAAAGCTGGAATAGAAACAATAGAACTTGTTTCTAAAGAAGGGTTAGCTCTTATAAATGGTACACAAGTTATGACAGCAGTAGCATCTATAACAACATATGATGCTATAAACTTGTTAAAACTTAGTGATATATCAGCAGCAATGACATTAGAGGCTTTAAGAGGAATAAAAGATGCTTATGATAACAGAACTCATAGAATAAGAAATCATTCAGGACAACAAAAAACAGCTATAAACATATTAAACTTAGTAGATGGTAGTACATTTGTAACTCGCCAAGGAGAATTAAGAGTTCAAGATGCTTATACACTAAGATGTGTTCCACAAATACATGGTGCATCTAAAGATGCTATAAGATATGTTGAATCTGTTATAGAAACAGAAATAAATTCTGTTACAGATAATCCAATAGTTACAGAAGAGGGGGATGTTATATCTGGAGGAAACTTCCATGGACAACCAGTTGCATTAAGTTCTGATTTCTTAGGAATTGCAATTGCTGAAGTAGCAAATGTTTCAGAAAGAAGATTAGAAAGACTTATAAACTATCAATTAAATGATCTACCTGCATTTTTAGTTAAACATGGTGGACTAAATTCAGGATTTATGATTACTCAATATGCAGCAGCAGCATTAGTTTCTGAAAATAAGGTTTTAGCACATCCAGCTAGTGTAGATTCTATACCATCATCAGCTAATCAAGAAGATCATGTTAGTATGGGAACAATAGCAGCAAGAAAAGCTAGAGATATACTAAAAAATGCTGAAAGAGTATTGGCTACTGAGCTATTAGCATCATGTCAAGCTATTGATTTCAGGAATGATTTAAATTTAGGAAAAGGTACTAAAGCTTGTTATGATACAATAAGAAAAAATGTGGAATTTATAGAAAATGATGTTGTTATGTATAAAGAATTGGATAAGGTTTTAGATTTAATAAAATCAGGCGAAATATTATCTGCTGTAAATAATATAGTAGATATAAAATACTAATGATATAAAAAATATTTGGGGGTAATAGTATGGCAAAAATTATTGAATGTATTCCAAACTTTAGTGAAGGAAGAGACAGAGAAAAAATTGAAAAAATAATGGACACTGTTAGAGGTAAAGAAGGGGTCAAATTATTAGATTACTCTAGTGATACAGACCATAATAGAAGTGTTGTTACATTAGTTGGAGAACCAAGCAAAGTAGAAGAAGTAATAATAAATATGGCTGAAAAAGTTTATGAATTAATAGATATGAGTACACATGAAGGTGGACATCCTAGAATGGGAGCATTAGATGTAGTTCCATTTGTTCCAATAAGTGAAGTAACTATGGAAGAATGTGTTGAAATTGCCAATAGAGTTGGTAAAACAATAGGAGAAAAGTTTAATATACCAGTATATCTATATGAAAAAGCTGCTACAGCATCACATAGAGAAAATTTAGCAAAAGTTAGAAAAGGACAATATGAAGGATTTTTTGAAAAAATAAAAGAAGAAATGTGGGCACCAGATTATGGTCCTAAAGAAGTTAATGTTAAAGGTGGCTGTGTTGCAATAGCAGCAAGACAACCATTAGTAGCCTTTAATGTAAACTTAGATACATCAAATGTTGAAATTGCAGATAAAATTGCTAAAACAGTAAGACACTTAGGTGGTGGGTTAAGATTTGTTAAAGCTATGGGAGTTATGTTAGAAGAGAGAAATATAGCTCAAGTTTCTATGAATCTTGTAAACTATGAAAAAACAGCAGTTTATAGAGCATTTGAAATGATTAAAATGGAAGCAAGAAGATACGGTGTTTCAGTGGTAGGCAGTGAAGTTATAGGACTTGTACCAATGAAATCTTTAATAGATTGTGCAGAATATTATCTTCAAATAGAAAACTTTTCAATGGATCAAATATTAGAAAAAAGAATTAGCGAATAGTTTATAAATTAAGGCATAATCAAATGAATAATAGACCAGTATTCTCGTATATTTATAGGGAAACAAGCTCCAATTTAAATTTATTCAATGACTTTAAAATATTTTTATATAAAATTCAGTGTTGAATTCTAAGTGATTTGGAGCGTGTCTCACTATTTTAGGTATCCAAGTTTTGAAATGGGGAATTTCAAAAGTCAACTTGGAACCCTATAGTACATTATTTCTTTTCGTATGCTTTACTTTGAAGATGTATATTTAAAATTGAGGTGTTTAATATGTCAATGATAATAAAAGAAATTGACTGTTTGGTAACTTGTAAAGGTAGTCATAAAAAGACTAGAGGTGATATGAACGATGCTCATATCATAGAAAATGGATATATTATTATAAAAGATGATGTTATAGTTGAAGTTGGACAAGGTGATGGCTATAAAAAACATTTAAATGATTGTGATAAGTTAATTGATGGAAAAGGAAAAACTGTTACACCAGGACTTATAGACCCGCATACTCATTTAGTTTATAGTGGATCAAGGGAAAAAGAATTGCCATTAAAATTAAATAAGGTAGGATATATAGAAATTTTAAATGCTGGTGGGGGTATTTTAAGTACTGTTGAAAATACGAAAAAAGCTTCATTACAGGATTTAGTTAATGAAAGTAAAACTAGATTAGATATAATGCTAAAATATGGAACAACTACTGTTGAAAGTAAATCAGGATATGGTCTTGATTTAGAAACAGAACTAAAAATGCTTAATGCAAATAAAATATTAAATGAAAGCCATCCAATAGATGTAGTTTCAACTTTCATGGGATTACATGCACTTCCAGCAGAATTTAAAAATGATAGAAAAGAGTTTTTAAAAATTGCCAAGAAAATGATTCCAGAGATTGCAAACAAAAACTTAGCTGAATTTATAGATTGTTTTTGTGAAGATGGTGTATTTTCAGTAGAAGAGTGTAGAGAGTTTTTAGAAGAAGGAAAGAAGTTTAATCTTATACCAAAGGTTCATGGCGATGAAGTTGAACCAATGGGGGGAGCAGAACTTGCAGGAGAAGTTAAGGCAATCTCAGCAGAACATCTTATTGCAGCAAGTGATGATGGAATAAAGGCCTTAGCAGATAATAATGTAGTAGCAGTACTACTTCCATCCACAGCTTTTTACCTTATGGTTGGAAGCTTTGCAAGAGCTAGAGATATGATAGAAAATGGAGTTGCGGTTGCTTTAGCTACAGATTGCAACCCTGGAACTTCACCAACAGAATCTATGCAAGCAGTTATGACATTTGCAGCATTTGGAATGAGGATGTTCCCAGAAGAAATAATAAATGCAATGACTATAAATGCAGCAGCAGCAATAAATCGTGAAAGAGAGATTGGAAGTATAGAAGAAAACAAGAAGGCAGACATAGTTATATTTAATTCTAAAAATTTAAATTACCTAATTTATCATTTTGGTGTAAATGCAGTAGACAAAGTTATAAAAGATGGTAAAATTGTTGTTGAAAATTAATTAGGGAGGCGAAAATATGTTAGACAAAAAAACAATTAGAGAATTCATGAGTGAACTTGCATCAAATTCACCAGCACCAGGTGGTGGTAGTGTTTCAGCAGTAGCAGCATCACTATCAGCATCATTAGTATCTATGGTGTGTAATTTAACAATAGGAAAGAAATCTTATGAAGCACTTAGTGAAGAAGAAAAGCTTCAAGTAGATAATAGCTTAAAAGTTTGCGATGTTGTGAAAGATGAATTCCTAGATTTAATGAATGAAGATACTGAAGTGTTTTTAGAACTTATGAAAGCATTTAAAATGCCTAAAGAAAGTGATGAAGAAAAGAAAGCTAGAAGTGCAAAAATACAATTAGGTTATAAGGGGTCATTAGAAGTACCTTTAAAAACCGCTAAAAAAACATTTAGCTTATATGACTATATATTAGCAGTTGCTAAATATGGAAATAAAAATGCAGTTTCAGATGCAGGGGTAGCTGCACTAATGGCTCAAAGTGGGTTAGAATCAGCTATATTAAATGTAAAAATCAACGTAACTTCTATAAAAGATGAAGAATATGTAAAAAATGTGAAAGCAGAAATAGAGCATTTGGTTAATGATGGACGAGCTAGAAGAGATGAAATATTAGCTATAGTTGAAAGTAAGTTATAAAAATTAATTTAATAAATTTATAAATGTAAAAATAGTCATCTTGAAATAGAAAACTAAATCTATTTCAAGGGGACTTTTTTTATTACCATTTTGATATAAACCCTTTTATTTACAGAATTACTTCAATAATTTTACAAATTATGATATACTAAATTAAAGAAATTGTTTGAATATTGAGAAAAGATGAGGGGAAGTTATGGATTTTGATTTTAAAAGGCAAATTATGGAGTTGTATAACCTTTTAACAACTCCAATTGATGAAATTTTTAAACAAACTGCCATAGTAAAATTTAAAAAAGATATTAAATTAAAAGAGGATGATTTAATTGGAGAATATTATTATGAAGGGCTAAAAGAAAATAAAGAGAAGGGGATTGTATACACTCCATATCCTATAGCTAAATATATAATTGAAAATAGTATAACTAAAGAAGATATATTAAGTAATCCATATATTAAAGTAGTAGATCCTTCTTGTGGTGTTGGAAATTTGATTATTCCGTGTTTTACACATTTATATAAAATGTACAAGGAGAATTTACCTAATATAAATAAAGCTAATGGTATAAATATTTTAGAAAAAGATATAACTACACATATTATAGAGAACAATTTATATGGTTTTGATATAGATGAATTGGCGCTGAAAATTTTGCAAATAGATTTGTTCAGTTATAGTAATTATATATATGATAAAAATCTTAGTAATGAGGATTTTTTATTTTTAGAAGAAGATTTAAGATTTGATATATTTATAGGCAATCCTCCTTATGTAGGACCTAAACAAATAGATAAAGAATATTCATTAAAATTGAAGGAAAGATTTAAAGCTATATTTAAAGATAAAAGTGACTTATCATATTGCTTTTTTAAAAAGTCATTAGATTTATTGAGAGTAAAAGGAAAATTATCATTTATAACATCGCGATATTTTTTAGAATCATCTAGTGGTAAAGAATTAAGAAAAACCTTAAGAGAAAATACTCACATAATAAGAATAATAGACTTTTATGGGGTTAGGCCTTTTAAAGGGGTAGGTATAGACCCAGTAATTATTTTTATGGAAAAAGAAAAAAATAGTTTGAGAGATGTAGAAATTATAAAGCCATTATCTGACAAAGGACGTAAGGATGATAAATTTTATAATTCGCTATTTTTAAATGAAGGAAATGCTTATAAAAAATTTTTGATAAGTGAGTCTACATTGAACGGAGAACGATGGATATTAAGAAATAATGATATAAAATCTATTATAGAAAAAATAGAAAGTTTTTGCCAGTTTCAACTATCAGATATTTGTACAAGTCATCAAGGAATTATTACTGGATGCGATAAAGCTTTTGTTGTTGATGAAGAAACTATAGAAAATGAAAATATAGAAAGAGAATTACTAAGACCTTGGATAAAAGGTAGCTTTATAAAGAAAAATCAAGTAAATAGAAGAAAAAACTATATAATATACTCGGATTTAATAGAAGATGAAGAAATGCAGCCTAATGCTATAAATCACATAAGACAGTATAAAGAAAAACTAAGTAAAAGAAGAGAGTGTATAAAAGGGGTTAGAAAATGGTATCAGCTTCAATGGGGAAGAAATAAAGAAATTTTTGAAGAAGAAAAAATAATATTTCCATTCAAGGCATCTGCTAATAAATTTTCTTTAGATAATGGTAGTTATTTTAGTGCAGATGTTTATGCACTAAGGCTTAAAGAGAATAAAAATTTCAAATATGAAGATTTATTATTTATATTAAATAGTAAGATTTATGATTTTTATTTTAAAACTTTTGCCAAAAAACTTGGAGAAGACTTATATGAATATTATCCTAATAATCTTATGAGATTATATATACCTAATATTAAAGTAGAAAAACTTTCAAATGAACAGCAATTATATGAATATTTTAATTTTAATGATAAAGAAATTAAACTAATAAATGAACAATAGAATGGAGATAAAGTTCTAAGTTGGTATTTAAAATTATCCATTCCAAAGCTTGGATACCCAAAATAGTGAGGCATGCTCCAAATCACTTAGAATTCAACAATGTATCTTGCATAAAAATATTTTAAAGTTATTGAATAAATTTAAATTTGAGCTTGTTTCCCTAGAATTATTTCCAGGTTCTATTTAATAACTAAAAATAGTAGCTAACTTAAAGTTATAATTGTCACTGAAAACATGTTAAATAAGTGAATAAGTTGAAACCTCAGTTTGGAGTACTATACAAATGTTAATAAAAAGTCTTTATTTATAAAATCTATAACACTAAAAGTATTGGATTAAGTTAGAAATTATTTTATGTTTTACTTATAATAAATAAGTTTTGTTATAAAATAATAGTAAAATAATGTAAAAAATATTAATTTGTGTTATAATGTTTGTGTAATATAACATATTTAAAAGAATATAATAGTAAGTTAAATAGATTAATATTAGAATTATAGTAATGGTTGGAGGGAATATTATGCAATTAACATTTGAAAAATTAAATGAAAAGCTAATAGTAAAACTTAATGGGGAACTAGACCATCATAGTGCTTCAGAACTAAGAAATAAGATAGATGACAGAATGGATATGGAAGGAACTATGAAGCTTATATTAAATTTTTCAGGAGTATCTTTTATGGATAGTTCAGGAATAGGAGCTGTTATAGGAAGGTATAAAAAAATATCTATGCATGGTGGAAGTCTATGTGTGACAGATTTAAAACCTTCTATAAAAAAGGTTTTTGAGTTGTCAGGTTTATTTAAAATTATTGATGTTTATGACAATGTTGATGAAGCATTAAAGAATGTTTAATGGAGGGATTAAGATGAGTCACAATAGAATGAAAATAGAGTTTTTAAGTAAATCTGAAAATGAAAGTTTTGCAAGAGTTGTGGTATCGGTATTTGCAGCTCAATTGGATCCAACAATAGAGGAGATAAATGATATAAAAACTGCTATATCAGAGGCTGTTACTAATGCTATAATACATGGATATGAAGAAGATTCAACAAAAATGGTTGAAGTAGAAGCAACTATAGAGGATAATGAATTGACTGTAATTGTTGTAGATAAAGGAAAGGGTATAAATGATGTGAAGACAGCTAGAGAGCCACTGTTTACTTCAAGACCAGACTTAGAGAGGTCAGGTATGGGATTCACTGTTATGGAGACCTTTATGGATAGTTTAGAGGTAATATCAACACAAGGTGAAGGAACTAAAGTTATTATGAAGAAAACTTTTAACTCAGCAGTATAGGTGACTAATATGGGGGAAAAAAATTATAAGGTGAATAATTATAATTACGATGATAATATGGAGCTTATAAGAAGAGCTAAAGGTGGCGATAAGGAAGCTCTGGATTTTCTAATTGAAATGAATTTACCATTAGTATCTGCGTTAAGTAAGAAATTTTTAAATAGGGGCTATGAGTATGACGATATATTTCAGATTGGCTGTATAGGGCTTGTAAAGGCTGTAAACAATTTTGACGATGGGTTTAATGTTAAGTTTTCAACTTATGCGGTTCCAATGATTGTAGGAGAAATAAAAAGATTTTTAAGAGATGACGGAATAATAAAAGTAAGTAGAAGCATAAAAACTGTTGCAAAAAAGATACATTATGATAAAGATACACTTGCAAAAAAATTAGGAAGAGATCCAACGATAGAAGAATTATCTAAATTTTCGGAAATACCTAAAGAAGAGATAATCACTGCACTAGAGGCATCTAATAATATGCAATATTTATATGATACTATTCACCATGATGATGGTGCACCAGTATTATTAATTGATAAATTAAGTGAGGATTATGAAGAAGACACAGAGGTTTTAGATAAATTAGCATTAAAAGAAGCACTAAGTAAATTAGATGCAAAATCAAGACAAATTATTATGTTAAGATATTTTAAGGATAAAACACAAGTTGAAGTTGCTAAAATGTTAGGTATAAGCCAAGTTCAAGTATCTAGAATAGAGAAAAAAGTATTAAAAATTATGAAGGAAAAATTAAGTGGTTAAGATGTAAAAATATCTTAACCACTTTTAATTTTTAGATATTAAAGAATAATAGTAAGATTAGTTACTAATAATATATAAAAGAATAATAGTTATAAAAGAGGTGAACTTTATGAAGAAAAATAATATGAAGGAAAATAAACTGAAAAAAAAATTTCAGCAGTTATATGAACAAGAAACGCCTAAACCTAATTTAATAAAAAACTGTTTTAGGGCATTTTGGACCGGTGGATTAATTTGTACTATAGGTCAAGCAATATATAATGTGTTACTTAGATTTGGAATATCTGTTGAGCAAGCTAAAGTGTATTTACCTATAATAATGATATTTATAGGAGCCAGTCTAACAGGAATTGGTGTTTATGATAAAATTGGCGATTATGCAGGCGCTGGTTCTGTAGTTCCAATAACAGGGTTTGCTAACTCTGTAGTATCTCCAGCTATTGAATTTAAAAAAGAAGGATATGTTTTAGGTGTTGGAGCAAAAATATTTACAATTGCAGGCCCAGTTTTGGCATATGGAACAACGGCTTCAGTAATATTAGGACTTTTATACTATTTTATTAGGTGGTGATTTTTTGGCAGTTAGAATGGGAAAACAAACAGTAAAATTAGAAAGTAAACCTAAAATTCTCTCTACATATACAGTTGTAGGTCCGAAGGAAGGAGAAGGGCCATTAAAAGATTATTTTCACGAAATATTAGATGATGATATGTGTCAGTGTGAAACCTTTGAAAAAGCAGAAAGTAAAATACATTATTCAGCAGTTCAAGGATGTATAAAAGATGCAAATTTAAAAGAAAGTGATATAGACTATATATTTAGTGGAGATCTACTAAATCAATTATTTTCTTCAAGTTTTATGGCTAGAGATCTTTGTATACCTTTTATAGGTATGTATGGTGCTTGCTCTAATATGACAGAAACTCTCTCAGTTGCGGCAATGGCTGTAGAAGCAGGATGTGCTAATTATGCTATTGCATCTACATCCTCACACTTTTCATCAGCAGAAAGACAATTTAGAGTTCCACTAGAAATGGGAAGTCAAAGAACGCCTAGTTGTCAATGGACTGTTACAGGAGCCGGAGCAATGATATTAACAAACAGAAATGTTAAGCATAGACCATATGTTACATATATTACAACAGGCAAGGTCAAAGATTATGGAATAACAGATCCTAACGAAATGGGAGCTGCAATGGCACCAGCAGCAGTAGATACAATTAAACAACATTTTGTTGATACAGATTTAAAACCTAATTATTACGATTTGATTGTTACTGGAGATTTAGGTAGTATAGGGAAAAAAATAACAGAAGAATTATTATTGGAATATAAAATAGATGTTAGAAAAAACTACATTGATTGTGGTGCGGAAATATTTGACTGCAAAAAGCAAGATACCAATTCTGGAGGTAGTGGTTGTGGTTGTTCCGCAGCTGTTATGGGAAGTTATATTTATAAGAAGATGATTAAAGGAGAATTGAAAAAAGTTCTTCTAATTTCAACAGGAGCACTTTTAAACTCTATATCAACCCTTCAAGGTGAAACTATACCAGGTATTGCACATGCTATAGCTATTGAAATGGATGGTGATTAAATGAACGAATATTTATCTGTATTTATAGTTGGTGGAATAATATGCGTCATTGGTCAAATATTAATGGATACAACTAAGTTAACTCCAGCAAGAATATTAGTTTTATTTGTTACAAGTGGTGTTATACTACAGGGCCTTGGAATATATGAAAAAATAGTACAAATAGGAAAAGCTGGTGCTACTGTACCACTACCTGGTTTTGGATATTCACTAGCGAATGGTGTGATGAAGGCTATCGATAAGGATGGTTTTCTAGGAATATTTACTGGAGGTGTTCAAGGTGCAGCTGGAGGAATAAGTGCAGCTATTGTATTTGGGTACATAATGTCAGTTTTGTCTAATGCTAAAACAAAGTAGAGCTTTGAATTTCAAAGCTCTACTTTGTTTTTAAAATAATTTTCTATTACTAGATTTATTTTTGTCCTTATTTGAATTTGAATTTTTATCTTTATCTTTGTTCTTGTCATTGTTTTTATCTTTATCATTAGTTTTATAAGAAGTTGGGTCCGTTTCAGTAGGAACTAACCATTTTGAATCATTAAGGAATACATATGGATAATAATCCCTAGTTATAAATACTCCTGTTTTTATTTTATTTTTTGGTGTATTTTCAGATGGTAAGTAATATTTACCATCCGCACCTAAAACATATTGAGATTCTACGTGAATGTTATCTAAAGAGGAAGGTTGAGTTCCTTCAATAAACAATTCTGAGTACACACGATTTCCTCTAGGATCTTTATAAGATAATTGTGTAGGAAGAGTACCTGAATCTTTACAGATATCTACACTAACAATTCCATCAGGACGTGCCAATTCCGAATATTCTAAGCTCTTATGAGCAGCAGCCATAACTCTACCCCAAAGTGCAGCAGGTTTATCACTGTTCATATTGTAGATTGGAGTATAATCATCATTTCCAATCCATACTGCAGCAGAAAGATAAGGAGTTAATCCTGCAAAAGTTAAATCTGTAGAATCGGAAGAAGTACCAGTTTTACCTCTAACTTCCATATTACCAAAAGCAGCACTAGGACCAGTTCCAATTACAGGTTCTTTTAGCATATCATAAACTATATATGAAGCTTGAGATGATAATACAGTGTTCGTTTCAATTTTATTTTCTAAAATTACTTTTCCATGTCTATCTAAAACTTTTGTATATAATCTTGGCTTAGTATAAACTCCATTATTACCAAAGGTTCCATAAGCTGCAGATAATGCTAAAGGATTAGTTCCAGCTAAACTACCGCCATCTAGCTGTCCGAGAGCTAGAGCCGAAATTGAGCTTTTATCCGTTTCATCTAGTTGGATTCCAAAATTCTCACCATATTTTGCAGAAGTAGCAAGACCAATAGTATCTGTTACTTTAGTAGCAACTGTATTTCTAGAACTACGTATAGAATCTCGTAGTGTCATATAACCTTCATAGTCTAACTGTGCATTTTTAGGATCATATGGAGGGTTTCCATATTTTGAACCTATTGAAGTTGGAATTGGAGAATCTTCAATCATTGAACCAGCAGTTAAAATCTGCTCATTTATAGCTGGAGCATAAACTGTAAGCGGTTTTAATGAAGAACCAGGAGAACGTAAGAAATTTTCAGAAGCAGCTCTATTGTAAGAGTTTGGTTCTTGTTCACCACGACCACCAACTATACATTTAACATCACCAGTTTTATAGTCTATAATTGTTGCCGATGCTTGTAAATTTGGATTATCATAAATATTTAATATGGATCCATTAGAATCATTCACTATTTCTTGAACCTCATTTTGAAGTTCTGTATCCATAGTGGTATAAACTTTGTAACCACCATACATTAGCTTATCAAGGGCTTCAGATTTAGAAATTTTATAAATCTCTACCATATCGTCTACAACTTGATTTATAGCAGGTCTTGAAAAATATTCAAAGTTCATCCCATTGTTAGAATTAATATTAAAATCAAATGTCAAAGGATCTTCAATTGCAGCATCATATTCTGAATTAGTTATTTTGCCAAGTTCTAGCATTTTATCTAAAACAGTTTTTGTTCTAGGGGAATCAAAAGGTATATTGTTTTTAAAATTTTCATAAGCATTATAATAAGACACAGATGGATTCTGTGCAGCACCGGCTATAAAAGCTGATTGCTTTAATGTTAAATCTTTTGAAGATTTATTAAAATACATTTGAGATGCAGCTTCTACACCATGGGAAGTTCCCCCTAAGTATATAGTATTCATATAAGATTCTAAAATCTCACCTTTACTAAGTTCTTTTTCAAGCTTTAAGGATAAGTACATTTCTTGAACTTTTCTTTTTATGGATGTTCTATTTTCTAAGGAATCCTCTAAGAAATATCTATATTTAACTAACTGTTGAGTTATAGTAGATGCACCTTGTAAATTACCTTCAGACATACCGAAGATGATTTTAACATCTTGAAATATTGCGCCACCTATTCTTCTAAAATCAATACCTTTGTGAGAATAAAAACGTTCATCTTCTATACTAACAAAAGCATCTTTCAAATTTTCAGAAGTTTTATCTATATCTATAGATATTCGTCGCTCTGGAGTTAAGAATTCATCTATTAGATTACTTTTAGAATCATATATAGTAGAAGTTTCCTCAATATCAAGAAACTTTTCTACATCTATTGTTGGTGCTGTTTTTATCATACCGTAAACTACACCAGTACCTATTGCTGCACATGATAAGAATAATATAATAAATACAATAAATATACCTTTAAGTATTTTTTTTCTACTTGTTTTATTATTTTTATTTTCAACCGTAGGCTTTTTTTCACTCATAAGCATCCTCCTTAGGATTATTCTGTTGATTATCATTTTTGTATTATATCATACTATATAAAATTAATAAAATTTATAAAAATATTCTTTATATAAATAATAGTACATATAATTTATTATTACTATTTTACTAGAAAGTAAACATATTAAGAAAATTTTATTAGAAGAAGGGGATAATTGTATATGAAAAAATACACGAAATTAAAAATAGTAATGGTAATTATATTTGTATTCGCCATACTTAGTTCATTTATATATTATTTTGATGAAATCATACTACCAAGTGTTCTTGCAATCTGTGATGGAGAAATGAGGGCAAGAGCAGTGCAAGTTATGAATAAATCCATTTTAGAAAAATATGTAGATGAGTTTGATTATGAAGATATTATTAAATTTCAAAAAGATGAGAATGGCAATATTGTATTGGTACAAGCAGATACATTAAAGATGAACAAAATTGCTAATGAAGTGTCTTTAGAAATTCAAGAGGAATTAAATAATTTAAGTTATCAAGATGTAAAAATTCCAACAGGATATATAACTAAAAACAATATATTGGCAAATTTCGGACCGAAAATAACAGCTAAAATGCAACCAATAGGGCATGTAGAAACAAAATACAGTTCAGATTTTGAAACTGCAGGTATAAATCAAGTAAGACATAAAATATATGTGGAGGTAAAGACAAATATTAAAGTAATATTACCTATGGCTAATGAGGATGTACAAGTCGTTACCCAGGTACCTATAGCAGAAACAATTATAGTAGGAAAAATACCTGAAACTTCAATACAAATGGATATGAATAAACAATAAAAAACGAGTGATTTTTCACTCGTTTTAAAATTAAATAAATTAAATATTAATTATGATTCCCAATTAAATATGTAAGGGATGTTTCTATAATAATCACCATAGTTTAAACCATAACCAACCACAAATAAATCTTCAATAGCAAATCCGCAAAAGTCTGGTTTTATATTTACTTTTCTTCTTGATGGCTTATCAAGTAAAGAACAACATTTAACAGAATTTGCACCTAAGCTTTTTATATGATTTACAACAAAATCCATTGTTATTCCACTATCAATGATGTCATCAACTATTAAAACGTCAAATCCTTCTATATTATCAGGAACATCATTAACAACTTTAACAATACCAGATGATTCTTCATTATGGCCGTAGCTAGATGTTGTCATAAAACCTATTTTTGTAGGAACAGATATATATCTTACTAAATCAGCAGCAAATATAAAGCTACCTCTAAGAAGTGATAAAACATAAAGTTTTTTTCCTTCATAAGCCGCAGAAATTTCTTTTCCTAATCTAGCATTTGCTTTTTCAATTTCTTCTTTAGAAAATAATACATTAACTTTCTTGTTTTCCATTTGAACACGCCCCTATATAAATATTTTGTTTAAATTTATTGTTTAATTAATACTTTTGAAAATAATATATACGTTAAATATTATGCCCTTAGTGTAAATAATATATTGAATTTTAAATAACAATAAATTGTATTATGAAAATGATATATTATTTATATTAACAACAATTATAAACTTTTTCAATAAATATATAAAACAAGCTATAATCCTAGTGTTTAATAACTGAAAAAATTATAGTTAAATTTAAAATTTTAAACATCAACTTATGAATTTAACTAGATATACAATTTAAAAAAACATGTGTAATAGTACTATAGGCTATGTGCTTACGTTACTAGAATTTATGGTATTAAATTAATGGGAAGTTGGAAAGGCTATAAATATTAGTAGATATTTAACTTAAGATGCTATACTATTATTATGTGATTTAAAAAAAGTATGCTAGTTAGCTTTTATAAGGAGGGATTTGCATGATAGATGGAAATATAGATGGAGTAAAAAAATCCATATTAAATAAATTAGAAATTATACAGGATTTAAAGGTGCCTAGAGATACTGTTGTTACTTTAGATATAGTAAATATATTAAAAGAGGTTACGTTAGAGATTGAAAGGGAAGTTAGTGTTGCGATAGATAGAAAGGGTAATATAGTTTCAATAGCTGTAGGAGATAGTAGCACTGTTGACGTACCACTAATTGATGTTCGTGAAGGAAAACTTTCAGGTGTAAGAGTAATACATACTCACCCCAATGGAAATCCTAAACTTTCTGCCTTAGACATATCGGCATTAATAAAATTAAAATTAGATGCAATGGTAGCAATAGCTGTCAGTGAAAAAGAAGAACTTAATTATAACATTGGCTTTTGTGATGTAACTGACAATATATTAGTAGAAGAAGAAATACATTTAAAAAGTAGTGAGGAACTTTTAACTTTTAATCTTTTAGAAAAAATAAAATATATAGAAGACATTATTAAAAATAATAATGTTGTTGAGGATAATACAGAAAGAGCAGTTTTAGTAGGTACTGAAGATGAAGAAAGTTTAGAGGAATTAGAAGAACTTGCTAAAGCTTGTGAGGTAGTTCCTGTATATTCAACACTTCAAAAGAGAAGTAAGAATAAAATAGATCCGGCTTTTTATATAGGAAGAGGAAAAGTTGAAGAAGTGGCTTTAATTAGACAATCATTAAGGACTAATGTTGTTATATTTGATGAAGAACTTTCTGGGGCACAGGTTAGAAATTTAGAGCAAGCATTAGGTGTTAAAGTTATTGATAGAACTACATTAATTCTTGAAATATTTGCAAGACGTGCTAAATCAAAAGAAGGAAAAATACAAGTAGAACTATCTCAACTTAAATATAGACTTTCAAGACTTGCAGGACTTGGAACTGTTCTTTCAAGAACTGGTGGAGGTATAGGTACAAGAGGACCAGGAGAGAAAAAATTAGAAACAGATAAAAGGCATATAAGAGAAAGAATACTAGATCTTTCAAAAGAACTTGATAGAATAAAACACGTTAGGGTTACACAAAGAGAAAAAAGAAGTAAAGATACTGTGTCTAAAATAGCCCTTGCAGGTTATACAAATGCAGGGAAATCAACATTAAGAAATAAGCTATGTGATTTATATCCTTTGAAATCTGCTACCGTTAAAGAAAAAGTTTTTGAAGCAGATATGTTATTTGCTACCTTAGATACTACTACAAGAGGAATTCTTCTTCCAGATAATAGAGTAGGTACAATAACAGATACAGTTGGATTTATAAGAAAACTTCCTCATGATTTAGTTGAAGCATTTAAATCTACATTAGAGGAGGTTATATATGCGGACCTAGTACTTCATGTTGTTGACAGTGCTAATAGTGATGCTGAAAAGCAAATAGAAGTTGTAGAAGAAGTTTTAAAAGAACTTAAAGCTGATGATAAACCTACTATGTTAATCTTAAATAAGATAGATAATGCAGATGAAGATATGATTAATAACTTAAAAGAAAAGTATGATAATTATGAGATAATAGAAGTGTCTGCAAGAGAAAATATAAATTTAGATTTGCTTTTAAATAAGTGTACAGAGTTACTTCCATATAAGTTAAAAGGATTTAAAGTTTTAATTCCATATAGTGACTCAAGTACTGTTGCATATATTCATAGAAATGGAAAAGTGGATAGTGAGAGTTATGAAGCAGAAGGAACTTTGATGGAAGTTCAAGGGGATGAAGAAGTTTACAATAAGTGCAAAAAATATATAGTAGAATAATATTTTTAAAAGGTGTCTCTATTCATTGTTAATGAAATTGAGACACCTTTTAATTATGCCATGCTATGAAATTTTAAAATGGTATATTATAATGGAGATAATAAAATGTGTACAGGTGGTGAGAAGATGAGCAAAGGATTAGTAAAATTCGATTGGAATTTTATAGAAAAATATTCTGAAGAGGAAATATCATATTTTCTACATTTAGAAGGAAAATCTTTAGATGCCATAAGTAAAATTAGAAATATTGACAAAAGTGATGTTCAAAGACATCTTATATCGTCAAAGATGAAATATAGATATTTGAATAAGAGTGAAAACATTGAACAATTATTTAAAAATTTAACTACAGTAGCTAAAAATGAAAGAGTATATATACTAAACAGCTTAGATGTTGTTAATAAAACTAAGCTTATAGATTACATATTAAATAACCATCTAAATATATCATTAAAGGAAAAAGAAGTAGCAGTGTGGATGTTAGGGGAGCTAAGGTCTAATAAATCTGTTGATTTTCTTATAAGATGTACGGTTCATAAGTTTGTAAACATAAGAAGATTGTCTATTTCGGCACTGGGAAAAATTGGAGATAACAAGTGCGAATCAGCACTTATAAGAGCATTAAAGGATGATAATGGTCAAGTAGTTAGCTATGCCATAAAATCATTAAAGAAAATTAATGCTATAGATTATAAGGAAAGAATAAAAGAAATATATAATTCTACAGATAAAGCCTATATACAAAAGGCTTGCGAAGAATATTTAGGTATATAGAATGGAGTGAGGATATGAGTTATTTTACTATAAAAGATGAAGCAAAGGCAGAATTTAATGAAAGAAAATCGGTTTTTATAGGATATACAAAAAGGGTAAAAACAGAAGATGAAGCAAAAGAATTTGTGAGTAAAATAAAAGGTATGCATAAACAAGCTACACATAATTGCTCTGCATATATTGTAGGAGAAAATAAGAATATTCAAAGGTATAGTGATGATGGAGAGCCTCAAGGAACAGCAGGAATACCTATATTAGAAGTTTTAAAGAAAAATGATTTAACAGATATAGCAGTTGTTGTTACAAGATATTTTGGTGGTATACTTTTAGGGGCTGGTGGGCTTGTAAGGGCTTATTCTAAGGGAGCTTCTGAAGTTATAAAAGAAGCTGGAATTGTTGAAAAGGTTAAGGGGTTTGAGATAAGAGTTATATTGGATTATGATTTATTAGGAAAAATACAGTATATATGTGGAACTAACAATTGGTATATAGAGGATACAATTTACACAGATAAAGTTGAATTGATAATGTACTGTGAAAGTAGTAACTATGAAGAAGTTTCTAATAGTTTTGTAGAAGCAACAAGTGGAAAAGTTATAATAAGTGAAGAAGATGAAGAATTTTACTTTAAAATGGGAAATAGGTTATATAAAGAGTGCAATGTTTAACTTGATTTTGATAAGAATTTATATATTCTTAAATTTGAAAGGAATATTTCATTATGTTATAATGTTGCAGTAATATTTAAAATAAGCCATTATAGGCAGTATTTATATATTTAGTTAGGAGGAGTTCAAATGTCAGGACATTCAAAGTGGCATAACATACAAGCTAAGAAGGGTAAAGTTGATGCTAAAAGAGGAAAAATATTCACAAAAATAGGTAAAGAAATAGTTGTTGCGGTTAAAAATGGTGGACCTAGTGAAGACACAAATGCTAAACTAAGAGATGTTGTAGCAAAAGCAAAAGCTGCAAATATGCCAAATGATAACATTCAAAGAGCTATAAAAAAAGCAGCAGGAGAGTTAAATTCTGTTAATTATGAAACAATTGTTTATGAAGGATATGGTCCTGAAGGAACAGCTGTTATAGTTGAATGTTTAACAGACAACAAAAATAGAACAGCAGGAAATGTAAGATATGCATTTTCTAAACAAGGTGGGAATATGGGTTCAACAGGATGTGTAGGATTTATGTTTCAATCTAAAGGTGAAATAGTTATAGAAAAAACTGATAGCACAGATGAAGATGAATTAATGATGTTAGCTTTAGATACAGGAGCGGAAGATTTTGCTGCAGAAGAAGAAGTTTTTGTAGTAACAACTGCACCAGAGGACTTTGGAAAAGTAAGAGAAGCATTATCAGAAAGTGGAATTGAATTCTTAGAAGCTGGAGTGAAAATGATACCAGATACATATACTGAAATAGATGAAGAAACAGCTGTGAAATTCCAAAAAATGCTTGATGTTTTAGAGGATGATGAAGACGTTCAAGAAGTTTACCATAATGCTGAATTCCCAGAAGGATGGGAAGGTTAATAGTTGTAATAAACTATTAGAAAATCTATCTTTCATTACATAGTAGCTATTTGTAATGAAAGGTAGATTTTTTTAGTTGATAAGTTTTTTATTGGTACATAATGTAATAGTAAATTAAAAAAATTATAATTTAAATGTCTAAATTATAAGAATGGGGTGTTTGTATGATTTATACAATAGTAGCTAGCATAATAGCTATTATATTATTTATATCTTTAAGAAAAAATATAAATAGAATTATAAGGGGGATTTTGTTTTTATTTATAATAGTTCTTATTATTGGAAGTAGTTTTATAAGAGGAATGAATTTTGGAACTTATGTTGGATCTTTAAATATAAATTGGAATTTGAACATTCCAAAGGCTGAAAAGGAATTAAAAGTTTTAGACAGTGGTTCAAGTTTTCATGGCGATGGAGAAGATGTGGTTATATTACAATATTCTAAAGAAAAACTACTTAATATAGAAAAAGAGCTTAAATGGGAACAATGTAATAAATATATTGTAGAGGATATGCAAAGGTTTTATAGTGATAGTAATGAAAGTTATAAAAAAGAAAGTTTAGTGCTAGATAATAAAAAGAAGTATTTATATTTTCATAAGTTTGAAAATAACAATTATGATTGGGTTACTTTTCTTTTAGATGAAAGAGAAAGTTGTATTTATGTTTTTGAAAGTCATATGTAATTTATAAAAAGTTGCTTATAAAAATATAATTCAATTTAGGGATGTGTTTCAGTAAATTAGATATTTATAATATATTATTGTTTTAGGTTCAGTTTAGAATGAAAAAAGGATACAAAAAACAATGGCTTTAGTTGCTATATTTAGAATATTTTGATAATATATATAATAATATGAAAGTCAATTTATGGTTAATTATATGAAATCAATTCATATAATTAAGTAGGGGGGTGCTATTTATGTTGGATAGTTTTAAAAGAACTTCAGCTAGAGAAGCAGAATTTAGAGGAGAACCAAATGACACTAAAAAATATTTTTTAAAACCAAATGCTAAAGCAAATGCAATTATAGTAGGAGCTATTATAGTTGGTATTGCAATAGGTTTTTACTTTTTATCATAATATTAAATAAATTACAAAGGCAATAACTAATATTCTATATAGTTATTGCTTTTAATTTATAAAAATAATAGAGGGAGTTTTAAGAGAACATTATTTTAATAATATAGAAAAACGATATATTAGTATAGCAATATATTCAAAGATAATTAATAATTAAAAAATAGAATTAATAAAAGACAGGCTATTTTCACAGTCTGTCTTAATTTATCTTTTATATTTTAGGCTACTTCTTCAGTTCCGGTAGCATTAGCAGGTTGTCTGCCTTTATTTTTAAATACAGAGCCACCAAGTAATCCAGCAACAGTTCCACCAATTATAGCAAATATTATAGCGAAGATTACATTTTTAGGATTATTAAAAGCAAATGGCGCTAATAGACCGGGAATCGGTGATGCTGTACCAGGGGCATTGTTGATTATTCCAAATGCTGCGGCTGAAAGTCCAGCAAGACCTCCACCTAAGAAGTTTGAAACATATATAGGGATTGCATTAATTGTTATTATATGAGCTTGAGTTAATGGTTCTAGCATTACTGCTACAATATTGCTTTTATTGCCTAGTTTTAATTTTTTAAATATTAATCCATTTGTAAAAGACCCTCCTACACAAGCTATAGAAGCAATACCCATTGCTAGACCTTTGAGCCCTAACATTGCAGTAAGAGCCATAGAACTTAATGGAGATGTACAAATCATTTTCATTATCCCACCTAGTAAGAATCCCATTAATAATGGTGATTGTTCAGCTGCCACAGATATCATTCCACCTATACTAACTAAAGTAGAATTAACCACAGGATCTATACCTACAGCAATAAATCTCGCAAGTGGAGCAATGATTAAGGCACCTAATATTACATCTAACCCTTCTGGTAAATATTTTTCTATATAGGGAGATATAAGCCCAACAATATATCCAGCTATGAATCCAGGTAATATACCATATCCACCAACGGCTACACCGCCAGCTACAGCAAAAACAGGATTAGCACCCATGTTCGATGATACCAATATTACAGCGGCAACTCCGCTTAAGCTGCCAGCGGCATTACCGACAGTTCCAAAGAAAGTTAATTGTAATAAATCACCAGTTATATATTTATGGATGGCCTCTACTAAAAAAGTAGCTACAGCTGCATTAGCAAGTCCCGACATTGCTTTTTGTCCTTTAGGCATTTTTAAACTAAATAGTGAGAATAAAACTAAAGTTAATAGTAAAAGTCCTATACCCTTAACTAGTATTAACATAAAACCCCTCCTAAAATTAAAGCTTGTATGTGAAAGATATTTTAAAGCAGAATATGATAATAAGAATGAATTCCATAGGTAAAAAAATATTAACAATTTTTAAAACAAATAGGTTTCTTTTAACTTATTTATAAGTATAATAGGTAGTTACAGAAAACTACAGATAATTACAAAAAAGTTATTTAAATTTTTAGAATATACTAAAAATTTAAATAATGTACATGGCTTTATAAATGCAATTAATAATAATTTAAAAAAATATATAAAGCTTTAATAGGTTGTTAAAAAATAAAAAATTTAAAAGTATAATTGATGTTTCAAAAAATTAAAATAAAATGTATGTATAAAAAATAGAAGCTATCTTCACACATACATTTTATTTAAGTTTATATTATAACATTTAAATTAAGTTTTTTATTTTGTTAAATCCCATGTTGTAAATTTCTATACTTATTAATAAGTAAAAATGAAAATTATAAGTATTAATCGTTACTATAAAACATTAATGCATTTAAAAATTTTTTTATGTTCGTTTTTCCGCCAGAAGAAACTTTCCCTCTTATAAAATCCATTTCTTTTTTTACTTGTTCAAAATTATAAAGAGTATTAGAATATTCATTAAAGCTATCATTCATATAATCTTCAAGGCCAAGATTAGCAAGGTTAATCATTCCGGCATTTGCTGCTCTACGAATTCTTTGTTCCATTGATTTTGGACTATCAGTAAATTTCTTACAAAGTTTGTTCAGTGTAAAATCATATACACTCTGATTAGTTTTTATTAAATATTCAACTAAAGTTAAAATATCTTTACTGCCTAATTCACCCATAATACCTAATTTTTGAAGTACTGCTTGGAGTTTTAACATAAAACTATTTTCTTTAGACTCTTCCTCATCTTTAGGAGCAGAATCATTTATGTTTGTTGATATTTCTTTTATAAACAAATTCTGCATCTTGTAAAAAGTTCTATTTATCGACAGTGATTTACAGACTTTATCTATAACATTTTCTACTTCTATAGCATTTACAGGCTTTTGAATGAAAAATTCAATACCAGATTCATATGCTTTACCTATAATATCTTTTGAATTTACTTGAGATAACATAATAAAACTGATGTCTAAATTTTCTTCTTTGCATTCATGAACTAAAGATATACCATCCATCAAAGGCATTAATAAGTCCACTATAACAATATCAGGGGTCAAGGTTTTTATATCGTCTAATCCATCTATTCCGTTAGTAGAATAACCGATAACTGTTCCTAAATTTCTATTTTCTATAATTAATTTTAATATATTTATTATGTTTACATCATCATCTATTAAAAAAAATTTCATGGTTATAATTCCTCCAATATATTCTTTGGTATTCGAATTAAAAAGGTTGTCCCTATATCTTCAAGGGAAGTAACATCAATTGACCCTTGTAATTCATCAGTTATTATGTCTTTTACTAAACTTAATCCTAGGCCGCGATTAATTTCACCTGTTTCGTAATTGATTTTAGTTGAATAACCTGGTGAAAATATATAATTCAAATTTTCCTTCTTTATGCCAGATCCATCATCCTTAATTTTAAAAATATGATTTTTTTGATCTGTATAATGAATAGCACTAATATAATGCTTTTTATCATCATTAATAGATTCTATTGAATTCATAATTAAATTTCTAAGAATAGACATAAGAAAGTAATGTTTATTTGTAAAAAAATTTTTTTCTATAGAGAAAGATAAGGAAATATTTTTTTTGTAAGAAGAAACTTCTCGTATCATACTAATTTGAAGAATTTTTATAATTTCTTCAAAATCAATACCATTATCGTTAAGGTTATCTTCTAAAGCGTCTTTAATTCCTCTAACAACTAAAGAGTATTCTTTTTTTATTTCATGAATGTCTTTTGCAATTATTAATGAATCGTTAGCCCACGTATCGCTAGATGCATTTTTAGATATTTTCTCGAAAAGGCCATAAGATATAGACATCACATTCTCAATAGCATGCATATTTTTTTCTATCCAAAAAACTTCACTTTTTAATTTAGCTGTTACCCATAAAAGCTTTTTATATCTTTCAGCATGTTCTTTTTTCAAAAGGATAATACTGTAATAATCAATAGCAACGAAAACTATATACACTAAAAGAGAACGGATAATAGCAACTAAAATAATACTTTCTTGAACTTTAAAGGAAAAAACTATAGTACCAACACGAATAAATCCTTCAATAAAGTTAGAAACATAATCTATGATTATTAAATTAAGTAGAAAAAACTTATTTTTCAAGCTATAGTTAATAGTTTTTATATAAAAATTAAAAGCTAATCCATAAAATATATAAAAAAATATTTCAGGAGAGTATGATGAAATTGAATTGTCAAAACTACCTGTAGTAAGAAAATGAACAATTATTCTTAGAAAAAAAACTCCTAGTGAAGACAATAATGTAGTTAAGGCAACATTAAAACTTCCTAGAAAATATATAAATATAGGCAGCAATATTATAGCAAATGAAATTTTGAAATTCGTTAAAAATAAGTTGATATGAAATTGTGCCCCAATAGAGATAAAAAAACTAACTAAAATAGTTCTTTTTATATTATTATCTAAACTTAAATTCATCATATAAAAACCCTTCTTAATCATTTGAAATGTTGAAAAATTCACACTATTAATTTTATCACAAAATATAAATTATCTAAACTTTTCATAAATAAAAATCATAACTAATTATAATTAAAAATAAAAAATTATAAAAATTCATTGTAATTGTATAAAAAGTATAAAAATGGATAAAAATCTTAATAAAGACTTTTATACAAAGGAGTGAATTTAAAAATGAACAAATTAAAGGAATATAAGTTTCAAATTTTATCATCATTAATAATAGTTTTTGCATTATTTTTTTGTGGATATTCATTTTATATAAATATGGCTAAGAATAAACAAATAGATACATTAACAAAGGAAGTTAGTTCTACAAATATAAAAGATAATACAGTGGTGGAATTTTTTATAAAATACTCTAATTGCAACAACTTCATAACTGATGATAAAATGATGAAGTTAGTAGAAAAGGATAAAGATAAAATTAAAGATTTAAAAGAAGAACAATTGGAAGAAATATATAAAGGATATGGATATAAGTTAGATAAACATACTTCTGACAAAATTACTTTTATTAAAGAGATACCGGGATATGCATATGAAAGTGGAAAGTATTTCATAGGGGTAAATGAAAATAAGGTTGTTATATACAATAAAAAAGAAGATAACAGTTTAGTAGTTGTTGAAAATATGATTCCAAATGTAAGAAGTGAAGATAAGAGACCTATAACGCTAGAAAATCTTAAGGATAAAGGTAATTTAATAGAAAGCTTTTATGAAGGAAAAAAAGAATATCAATTTGATGATAAAGAATCAGCGTTAGAATATGCAAAAGCATTATGTAGTTCCTAAAATATAAAATAATTAAGTCTAAAATGCATAGTAATTTTACTATGCATTTTTTATATATGCATATAAAAATTAACTAAGGCCATACATTGATGTAATTTAAAAGTGTTAAGGTTGAATTGAAAATCTGTTGATGTTAAAGTAATATAGTGAAATACTATATAAATTTAATGTTATAATTTATTAGTAAAAAATTATAAAATGTTAGGAAGGATTTATAAAAATGTATGAATATATAAAGGGTAAATTCATTTCTATAAATAAAGATTATGTAGTTCTAGAGAATAATGGAATTGGATATAAAATATTTACATCAGGAAATACAATGGCTCAGATGCCCAATACCAATGAGGAAGTGAAGTTAAATATTGTTCAAATTGTAAGGGATGATTTTATAGGTCTTTATGGATTTTTGACAAAAGAAGAGGTTGAAATGTTTAATTTACTACTTACAATAAATGGAGTTGGGGCAAAGGCCACATTATCATTATTATCTATATGTACAGTTGCAAATCTTAAATATGCAATATTAAGTAGTGATGAAAAAACTATTACAAAAGCTCCTGGAATAGGAAAGAAGATAGCTCAAAGAATTATTTTAGAATTAAAAGATAAGCTAGATTTGCAAGAGGTTATGGAAAATGGAATAGATGAGACTATAATAGAAATGGATGTTATTCATAACGAAGCTTTTGGGGCTTTACTAGCTTTAGGTTATTCAGAGAAAGAAGCTGAAAAAGCAGTTAAAGCTGTTGGAAAAGAAGCAAATGTTGAAGATATGATTAAAAAGTGTTTAAGATACTTAATGAAATAATCTGAATTTAAAATAGTATATAAAGTTACTATATAATTTTAAGAAAGGAGTGATTGTATGGAGGATAGAATTGTTACTTCTGATTTTATAGAAGAAGATGGCGATGGAGAGTACTCATTAAGGCCGCAAAGATTAAAAGAATATATAGGTCAAGATAAGGTTAAAGAACGATTAGATATATTTCTAAAAGCAGCTAAAATGAGAGGGGAACCTTTAGATCATACTCTTTTTTATGGACCACCAGGTTTAGGAAAAACTACTCTTGCTAATATTATTGCAAAAGAAATGGGTGGGAATTTAAAAGTTACTTCTGGACCTGCTATAGAAAGGGCTGGAGATTTAGCATCTATTTTAACATCTTTGTGTGATAATGATGTTTTATTTATAGATGAGATACATCGACTAAATAGGGCTGTAGAAGAAATTTTATATCCAGCAATGGAAGATTACTCTTTAGATATAGTTATAGGAAAAGGTGCATCAGCAAAGTCTATAAGACTAGATTTACCTAAATTTACTTTAATAGGTGCTACAACTAGGGTAGGACTTTTAACAGCTCCACTTAGGGATAGATTTGGAGTACTTTGTCCTATGGAATATTATAGTGAAAATCAATTAAAAGAAATAGTTGTTAGGTCAGCAGAGATTATGAATGTGTCTATCAAAGAAGATGCTGCATTAGAGATTGCAAAAAGGTCTAGAGGTACTCCTAGAATTACAAATAGGCTATTAAAAAGAGTAAGAGATTATTCCATTGTAAAAGGAAATGGAATAATTGATTATGAAGTAGCAAATAATGCATCAGATCTTTTAGAGATTGATAGTGAAGGGTTTGATCAAATAGATAATAAAATAATAGAAGCAATAATATACAATTTTGGTGGTGGACCAGTAGGAATAGAAACTTTAGCCTATTATATAGGAGAAGAACTAGGGTCTTTAGAAGAAGTATATGAACCATATTTGATAAAAAAAGGGTTTATAATAAGAACACCTCGCGGAAGGATAGCTTCAGAAAAGGCTTATAGACATTTAGACATTAAAATGCCAGAAAAATAATATTTGAGATATAGTTTATAAAGTGGTAAAATAATAACCTTGAGAGAATGTGTATTAGAGACAAAAATAAATTATTATATAGGGATTAAAGATGGCGTTTAAAATAGTAATACTATATGAGAGCAAAAAAGTGGCTAGTAGAAAGTTATATATGAAAGTTTATTTCTAGAACTAGCCACTTAATGTAACTTTTTTGATTATATAAAGGTTCCGCATATGATAAAAGTAAGAATTTAAAGGTTATGTTAAAATCTTATATTATATAAATATAATTTGAATTTTTTATTTTAAAAAAATTAAAAATTAGGACGGTGTAGACAGTGAACGTAAAAGATTTTTATTTTGATTTACCAGAAGAATTAATAGCACAAGTGCCCTTAGATAAAAGAGATGAATCAAGACTTATGCTAGTTGATAAAAATACAGGAGAGTTAGAACATAGAACATTTAAGGATATTATAGATTTCTTAGATGAAGGCGATTGCTTGGTTTTAAATGATACAAGGGTTATGCCAGCAAGATTATATGGACATAAAGAAGAAACTGGTGCTAAAATGGAATTCCTTCTTTTAAGAAGATTAGAAAAAGATGTTTGGGAAACATTAGTAAAGCCAGGAAAAAGAGCTAAAATTGGAAACAGATTTGAATTTGGGGAAGGTAAATTAAAGGCTGAAGTAATAGAAGTACTTGAAAATGGAAATAGAAAAGTTAGATTTGAATATGAAGGAATATTTGAAGAGGTACTAGATGCTTTAGGGGAAATGCCGCTACCACCATATATAACAGAGAAATTAGAAGATAAGGAAAGATATCAAACAGTTTATTCTAGGGAAGTTGGATCGGCAGCAGCGCCAACAGCAGGTCTGCATTTTACAGAAGAACTTTTAGAAAAACTTAAAGAAAAAGGTGTTAATATAGCATTTGTTACTTTACATGTTGGTCTTGGAACATTTAGACCAGTAAAAACAGAAAAGGTTGAAGAACATGAAATGCATTCAGAGTATTATTATTTAAATAAAGAAAATGCTGATACAATAAATGCTGCAAAAGATAAAGGTAAAAGAGTAATAGCAGTAGGAACAACATCCAATAGAACTTTAGAAAGCATTGCAGATGAAAGTGGAAGAGTTAAAGAACAATCAGGATATACAAGTATTTTTATATATCCAGGATATAAATTTAAAATAGTAGATGCTCTTATAACTAATTTTCATCTTCCAGAATCAACGCTTATAATGTTAATAAGTGCTTTTTCAACAAGAGATATTGTTATGAATGCATATAAAGAGGCTGTGGAAAATAGATATAGGTTCTTTAGCTTTGGAGATGCAATGTTTTTACATTAGATCTTGATACATAACTATTATAAAAACATGTGTAATAAAATTACAAAAGGATGGTTGGATTTATGTACAAATTATTAAAAAAAAATGGAAAGGTAAGAAGAGGTGAATTTACAACACCTCATGGAGTTATACAAACTCCTGTATTTATGAATGTTGGTACACTAGCAGCTATAAAGGGTGCTGTATCATCTATGGACCTAAAAGACATAGGTTGTCAAGTAGAGTTATCAAATACATATCATTTACATTTAAGACCAACAGATAAAGTTGTTGGTAAAATGGGTGGATTACATAAATTTATGAACTGGGATAGACCTATACTTACAGATTCAGGTGGATTTCAAGTTTTCTCCCTTTCTAAAATGAGAAAAATAAAAGAAGAGGGAGTTTATTTTAACTCTCATATTGATGGAAAAAAAATATTTATGGGACCAGAAGAAAGTATGCAAATACAAAGCAACTTAGCATCTACTATTGCTATGGCTTTTGATGAGTGTATACCTAATCCTTCTTCAAGAGAATATGTAGAGGCATCTGTTGCTAGAACAACAAGATGGCTTGAAAGATGTAAAGTAGAAATGGATAGATTAAATTCTTTACCAGATACTATAAACAAAGAACAAATGCTTTTTGGAATAAACCAAGGTGGAGTTTATGAGGATATAAGAATAGAACATGCTAAAACTATTACAAAGATGGATTTAGATGGATATGCTATCGGTGGATTAGCTGTAGGTGAGAGTCATGAGGATATGTATAGGATTATAGATGCAGTAGTGCCTTATTTACCTCAAGATAAGCCTATATACTTAATGGGGGTTGGTACACCGCAAAACATATTAGAGGCAGTATCAAGAGGAGTAGACTTCTTTGATTGCGTTTTACCAGCAAGAAATGGAAGACATGGACACGTATTTACTAAACATGGTAAAATAAATCTTATGAATGCTAAGCATGAATTAGATGATGCACCAATAGATGAAGGATGTCAATGTCCAACATGTAAGCATTATAATAGAGCTTACATAAGGCACTTATTTAAAGCTAAAGAAATGTTAGCTATGAGGCTTTGTGTATTACATAATCTATATTTTTATAATAAGCTTATGGAAGATATAAGAAATGCAATAGATGGCGATTATTTTGAAGAATTTAAAGCAGAAAAATTAAAAGCGTGGGGCTCAAAATAATAGGTTTTACTATTTATATATTATGGTTATAATATAAAAGATAGATAAATATTAAAAAAAATTCATTAATTTTAAAAAAACATATAACTTTTTATAAAGAAATATGTTAAAATGCTCCATGTATCATTTTACGATAAGTACTATGAGATGAAATTTAATTAAAATTAAATTAAAAAATTTAACATGATTATAAGTTTAGTCATGTGAATAAGGAGGAATAAGGATGCAAGCTATTTTATTTAACATTGTACCTATAGTATTAATGTTAGGGTTATTTTATCTTATGATTTTCTTGCCAGAGAAGAAAAGAAAGAAAAAGTATCAGGATATGTTAGGTGATTTAAGCCTTAATGATGAAATAATGACAAAAGGTGGAATCATGGGAAGAGTGGTTAATATCCAAGAAGAATTTATAATATTAGAGAGTGGTCCGGATAGAGCAAGGATAAAACTAGCTAAAAACGGAATTAGTTATGTTATAAAATCAAAAGAGGAAAAAGACACTAAATCAGAATAAAACAATGAATAAAAGCCCCCTAATTGTAATATATTACAATATAGGGGGGGATTATAATGGGGAAAAAAATAAAGTATTCCTGTGTTGGACATGGCGTACTTAGAGCATTTATATTAACAATGTTTGCTTTAATAGTATACTCATTACTTATAAGTGTCATATCAGTAGGTCCGAAGGTGAATTCTATATTTTATATAATACTAACTTTAATCAGTATTATATATGGAACTATATGTGCTACTATTAAAGCCGGAAGTAATGGTTGGCTTATGGGAATTTTAGTTGGATTATTTTACATTGTAGCATTATTTATAGTTTCAATATTATGTGGTAAAGAATTTGCATTTGGAATAAAGGAAATTACAAGAGTGATTATGGCTACTTTAGTAGGTGCATTATCAGGAATGATTGCTGTGAATCTATAAAATTAAAATTTATTATAGATATAACATTGGTGGAAATAATGGATATAAAAAATAATTTTTAAAACTTAGTATATACTATTGTACAATACTAGGTTTTGAAATTATAATATATATATAAATTATTTAAAACACCTAAAGGATGGAGGAATTTACAATGAAACACATTAAAACAGTTAACAAATCAAACATAAAAGAAAGTTTAAAGAAGCCAGGATGCAAAGAGTGTGCAAACTCTTGTCAATCAGCATGTAAAACTTCATGCACAGTAGCTAACTTAGCTTGTGAAAACTAATTAATAGTAAAAAAGAGGCAGTAACTATATAGTTGCTGCTTTGTGTTTAGTAGGAGGAATAAAATGGCGTTAATTCATAAATTTAAACAAGGTAATGATTATTATGTAATAGATGTAAACTCAGGAGCAGTTCATGTAGTTGACGAATTAGTTTATGATCTTTTAGATGAAAATAAGTTAAGAAGTAAAGAAGAATTAGTTAAAGACTTTAAAAACAAATATTCTGTAGAAACTATAGAAGAAGTTTATAGTGAATTAAAAGAATTAGTAAGTGAAGGAATGTTATATTCATTAGATTTATATGAAAATATAGCAAAAAAAAGTGGACAAGCGCAATCATATGTTAAAGCAATGTGTCTAAACATAATTCATGATTGTAACTTAAGATGCAAATATTGTTTTGCAGATGAAGGTGAATATCATGGATGTAGAAAAGCAATGTCTCCAGAAGTAGGTAAAAAAGCAATAGATTTTGTAATTGAAAATTCAGGACCAAGAAAAAATATAGAGGTAGATTTATTCGGTGGGGAACCATTAATGGCATTTGAGCAAATTAAGGAAATTGTAGATTATGCAAAAGAACAAGAAAAAATTCATAATAAAAATATAAGATTTACAATGACAACAAATGCAACACTTTTAAATGAAGAGAATATGAAGTATTTAGATGAAAACATGGGTAACTTAGTTTTAAGTATAGATGGTAGAAAAGAAGTCAATGATAAAGTAAGAGTTAGAGTAGATGGTTCAGGATGTTATGAGAGTATTTTACCTAAAATAAAGTCTATGGTGAATATGAGAGATAAATCTAAAACTTACTATGCGAGAGGAACATTTACAAGAGAAAATACAGATTTCTTTGAAGATGTAAAGCATATGGCAGATTTAGGTTTTGATGAAATTTCTATAGAGCCTGTTGTACTTCCAGATGAACATGAACTTTCTTTAAGAAAAGAAGATTTACCTACAATATTTGGGCAATATGATAAATTATATGAAGAAATGTTAAAGAGACATAAAGAAGGAAACGAATTTAGATTCTATCATTTTAATATAGATCTTCAAGGTGGTCCTTGTGTATATAAAAGGATATCTGGATGCGGAGCAGGACATGAGTACATAGCAGTAACTCCAGATGGAGATATTTATCCTTGTCACCAATTTGTAGGAAATGAAGATTATTTACTAGGAAATATATATGATGGAATAAAGAAAAATGAAATAGTTCAACAATTTAAAGAGGCTCATATATACAACAAACCAACTTGTAAAAAATGTTGGGCGAGATTTTATTGTAGTGGTGGATGCCAAGCAAATAACTTTAATTTTAATGGTGATATGCATATACCATACGAAATTGGTTGTGAAATGCAGAAAAAGAGAGTTGAATGCGCTATAGCATTAAAGACTAAAATTATGGAAATGGAAGAAAACTAATCCAAAATTGTGATTGACTATGAAATTTGGAAGATATATAATAAATAACATTGGAAAAAACATAAATTTACTAATGTAAGAAAGGGGATAGACATGAAGAGAGGTAAAAGTGTGTCCTTATTTATTGGCGCTGTGGTAATTATAGCCTTATTAGCTTATATTGGATATTTTGGGGCAGAGGCCTTTGGATATAGGTTCAAATCTTTTGGACAGTCAATAAATAAAGGTCTTGATCTTCAAGGTGGTTCATCTATACTTATGGAGATAAAAGCTGATGAAGTAGACAAAGACACTATCAATAGAACTATTGAATTAATTTCTATGAGGGTGAATAAATTAGGAGTCAGTGAAACTTCAGTAACTCGTGAAGGGGATAAAAGAATAAGAATTGAAATTCCAGGTCAATTTGATACAAAATCTGTACTTGATACTGTTGGAAAAACAGGTGAGTTAAAGTTTACAGACTCTGAAAAAAATATAATTCTTTCAGGGCAAGATGTAAAAAATGCAGTTGCCCAATATGATAATGAAGGAAAAGCAGTAGTTGGATTAGAGTTCAATGATGAAGGAACTAAGAAATTTGCAGATGCTACAACTAAAAATGTAGGTAAACAGATTGCAATATCAATGGATGATGAGGTTTTAACTAATCCTCAAGTAAATCAAGCTATAACTGATGGAAAAGCAGTTATAACTGGTATGGAATCTTTAGAAGATGCTACAAGAATAGCTAATATAATTAAATCTGGTGCACTTCCGGTGCCGGTTCAAACTCTTTCTGTTAAAACAGTAGGACCAACTATTGGTATGGAAGCTGTAGGATTGAGTAAAAAAGCAGCAGTAGTTGGCATAGCTTTTGTTATGATATTTATGTCTTTATACTATAAACGTCCTGGAGTTATATGTTCATTAGCCATTGTATTATATGTATGCCTATTATTATATGCTTTTGCTATATTTGAAGTAACATTAACTCTTTCCGGTATTGCAGGATTTTTATTAACAGTAGGTATGGCTGTTGATGCTAATGTACTTATATTTGAGAGAATAAGAGAAGAATTAAGAACTGGAAAATCAGTAAAATCATCAGTAGAATCTGGATTTAGTAAAGCTTTAGCAACTATACTAGATTCAAATATAACAACTATAATAGCTGCCGTTTCTTTATATATAATAGGAACTGGTTCTGTTAAAGGATTCGGATTAACGCTTATAATTGGTATAGTAATAAGTATATTTACTGCGTTAACTGTTACAAAGTTCTTAATAAATATGGCAGTGAATATTGGTATTCTTAACAAACCATCCCACTTTGGTGTTAAAAAGGGGGTAAATTAAAATGAAATTTATAGAAAAAACTAAAATTTGGTTTACTATATCCCTTATACTGATAATTATAGGAATGGGTACAGTAGTGTTTAGAGGGTTAAATTATGGTATAGATTTTACAGGTGGTACAATTATTGATATAGCTTTAAATGATAAATTCGAAAAAAGTAAAGCTGATGAAATATTAGATAAATATGCAAAAAATAAGTATGCTACTAAAGTTGTAGATAATGGAAAAGAACTTGAAATAATAGTTCAAGATGGCGTACTTACAGATGAAACAACTGATAACTTAATTGAAGATATGAAAAAAGAGTTTTCATTAGATGATTCAGCAATTTTAGGAAAAGAAAATCTAGGTGGAACTATTGGTAGAGAACTGAAAGTGAAAGCGTTTATAGCTGCCATAGTTGCAAATATAGCTATGCTTATATATATTGGGTTTAGATTTGAGTTTAATTTTGCAGCAGCAGCTATAATTGCAGTATTACATGATGTTTTAATAACTGTAGGAGTTTACGCAGTTTTAGGAATACCTGTTAATACACCATTTATAGCAGCGGTCCTTACTATTATAGGATATTCTATAAATGATACAATAGTTATATTTGATAGAATTAGAGAAAATTCAAAGAAAATGAGAAAAGTAGAAATCTCTGAGATCGCAAATATAAGTATAAATCAAACATTATCTAGATCTATAAATACTGCACTTACAACATTATTTACTATAACTGCAGTATATGTATTTGTTCCAAGCATAAGAGAATTTTCATTACCATTAATAATTGGTATAGCTATGGGAGCATATTCATCAATATTTATAGCTAGTCCAATTTGGGTTATCTTAAAAAATAGAAAAAAAGCAGCAAAAATATAACATAAATTGTAAAAAAATATAATATATATTATGGGGGATAGGTTTTTTGTAAAAAAAAAGGCATATCTCCTGCTTTTTTTTACAAAAATATTTGTAATGTTATAGATTTTAAATTATAATATTAGTTGTTTTCTATTGTTTTGGAGGAGCATGTTTATGGATGAACACTACGTTAAAAATACCTATAATTCTCTATTACTAAAAGGTATGAAGAGTGCTCTTAAAAGAATAATAAAAGCGATAAATGAGAGAGAAAAAATAGTAATTTATGGTTATTATGATTTTGATAGTATTACTGCAATTTCGCTTTTAATATTAGTATTAAGATACTTAAATGCTGATGTGGAGTATTTTCAACCTAATGAAATTAGAGAAGATAGAAATTTAAAAGATAATGATATACAAAATTACATAAAGTACTTAGGTGCAGATCTGATAATAACTGTAGGTTCTACTGTAAGCTCAGAAAAAGAAATTCAACTATGCAGGGACCTGGATATAGATATTATTGTTACAGATTATCATAAAGATTGTAAGTGCTACGATGAGGTTGTTGTTATAAATCCTAATAAAGAGGGGTGCAACTATCCATTTAAAAATCTTTCAGCATCTGGAGTGGCTTACAAGTTGGTACAAACTGTATCAGAATATTATAAAATGACTTGTATAAATAAGTACATAGATCTTGTTATGTTAGGGACTATATCTAAAGGAGTGCCTGTTATTGGTGAGAATTGTTTTATAGTAGATGAAGGATTAAAACAATTAGAATGTAGCAATAATTATGGTATAAGAGCTTTAATTGATGATAATAATGTAGATGACATAGAGGAATTTATACATAATAATTTGACTATGGATATATTTCAAAGGACAAATTCTATGGGTAGAATAGATAATGCAAGAATAGCTATAGAATTATTTACTACTAATGAAAAACATAGAGCAAAGCAGATATCTAAATATCTGTACAATGAAATAAAAAAAAGTAAGAAGCAAAATTTTAATGGTAGATCAAAAATCTTTGTATAATGTATATAAAGGTATAATTAAAATGCTTGTATATCCTAAAGGTTGAGTTTTTCACTATATTAATTTAAAAAATGAGAGTTTGTAGAATGTTTTATATGTTCTGTTATTAAGTAATATTTAAATGAATAAAATATTATATTTTATATATACTAAATGTATAATTTTGGTGATGGTTAATATAGTTTGAATATACGGTTTAGAATATAAAATAGGACATAATAACATTTTGTTTTAATGTATTGCATTTGGCAAGGTATATTTGTGGTTTTTAGGATTTTGAGATAATTTAAATTCTAGAAATATGATAAATTATAAAAAGGGGGAAACGACAATGAATTTAAAAGAAAAAATAAGAGTTATAGATAATTTTCCTAAAGAAGGAATTAGTTTTAAAGATGTTACGACTTTACTTGAAGATGGAGAGGCCTTAAAGTTTTCCATAGATAAAATTGTAGAACATTTAAAGGATAAAAATGTAGATTTAATAGTTGGACCAGAAGCCCGTGGATTTTTATTTGGGGTACCTGTTGCTTATGCATTAGGAGTTGGATTTGTTCCATGTAGAAAGCCAGGTAAGTTACCATATGAAACATATAACACTAAATATGGTTTAGAATATGGTAGTGATACATTAGAAATCCATAAGGATGCTATAAAAAAAGGTCAAAGAATAGCTATAGTAGATGATTTATTAGCAACAGGTGGAACTGTTTCTGCAGTGGCAAGTCTTGTTGAAAAAATGGGCGGAGAAGTAGTTTCTTTAGATTTTGTAATTGAACTTACAGAATTAAATGGAAAAGAAAAAATAAAGGACTATGATGTAATGTCTTTAGTAGAATATAATCTTTAATTTGAAAATTGTATTTGTGAAAATTAACAGCTTAATTACAGGATTTCAGGTGAGCTTTAAAAATTATTTGTTCTAAAACTTGGATACCTAAAAGAGTGATGTAGGATCATAAGTATTTAAACTCAATACTGAATTTTGAATGAAGTACTTTTAAGTTCTTGAATAAATTTAATTTTGAGCTTGTATCACTACATTAATAATAAATATAATATTACAAATAAAAGCTGACATTATTTCTATAAAATGTTTAAAGCAAATTGCATTAATAAAATTGTTATTATATAATAATATCATTGATAAAAATAGTGGCTGGTTACTTAACCAGCCTTTAGTTTTAGGAGTGTAATCTAGATGCTAGAAAAGTTATTGGATAAAATAAATAAAAATTGTACAAATGTTGATATAGAAGAAGTTCGTAAAGCTTTTGAATTATCTTTTGAAGCACATAAAGAGCAAAAGAGAGAATCCGGGGAGCCTTATATAATTCATCCGTTAGAGGTAGCCTGTATATTGGCAGAGTTAGGTCTAGATACATCAACTATAGTGGCTGGACTTCTACATGACGTTATAGAAGATACAGATTATACATATGAAGATATATGCCAAATGTTTAGTGTTGAGGTAGCTGATTTAGTACAAGGGGTTTCTAAATTAGGTAAAATTAAATATAAAACTAAAGAAGAGCAACAGGCTGATAATGTAAGGAAAATGCTTCTTGCTATGGCAAAGGATATAAGAGTAATACTTATAAAACTTGCGGATAGGTTACATAATTTGCGTACTTTAAGATTTAAAAAAGAAGCTAAACAAAAGGAAAAAGCAAAAGAAACGTTAGATATTTATGCTCCACTAGCACACAGACTAGGAATATCTAAAATAAAATGGGAACTAGAGGATTTATCTTTAAGATATTTACATGAAAAAGAATACTATGAGCTAGTAAAAGAAATAAGCCAAAAGAGGGCAGAGAGAGAAATTCAAATAGAGAATATAATTAAAAATTTACAAGATAACTTAGACAAAGTTGGGATTAAATCTGAGATAGAAGGTAGGCCCAAACACTTTTATTCTATATATAGAAAAATGGTTAAGAAAAATAAAACAATAGATCAAATTTTTGATTTAACTGCAGTTAGAGTGCTTGTAGATGATATAGGAGATTGTTATGCTGCTTTAGGCATAGTTCATACTATTTATAAGCCTATACCAGGACGATTTAAAGATTATATAGCTATGCCTAAACCTAATATGTATCAATCTATACATACTACAGTTATAGGACCTTTTGGAAAGCCTGTTGAAATTCAAATTAGGACTTATGAAATGCATAGAATAGCAGAATATGGTATTGCTGCCCATTGGAAATATAAAGAGGGTATATCAAATAACAGTGACTCTTTAGAATCAAGACTTTCATGGCTTAGAGAAATGTTAGAATGGCAAGGGGAAACTTCAGATGCAGAAGAGTTTATGGAAGGATTTAAAATAGACTTATTTTCAGATGAAGTCTTTGTTTTTACTCCTAAAGGTGATGTAATTAGTCTTCCATATGAATCTACACCTATAGATTTTGCTTATAGTATACATACAGATATAGGTCATAAGTGTACTGGGGCAAAGGTTAATGGCAAGATTGTACCACTAACATATCATTTAAAAACTGGAGAAATTGTTGATGTTATAACTTCTTCCAATTCTAAAGGACCGAGAATGGATTGGATAAATATAGCTAAAAGTAATAGGGCTAAAAGTAAAATTAAGTCATGGCTTAAACGTGCTAAAAGAGATGAGAGCATTGAAAAAGGAAAAGAACTTTTAGAAAAAGAATGTAAAAAGCATGGATTTACGTTAAATGAAATTTTAAAAGCTTCCGCCCTAGAAAAAATTTTAAAAAGGTACAATTTGAAATGCTTAGATGATTTATATGCAGCTATAGGTGTAAATGAAATTATACCTACTAATATTGTTAATAAACTTAAAGAGTCTTTAAATGAGAATCAAATTCAAAATAAAGATGATGAAATAAAGTCAATTGAAGATAAAAATACTATAAAAATTAGAGCAAACAATAAAGGGGTTTCACATATTCAAGTTAAAGGAGAAGGAAATCTATTAGTAAGGTTTGCTAAGTGCTGTAACCCAGTGCCAGGGGATGAAATAATAGGATATATAACTAAAGGAAGTGGGGTTTCAGTACATAGAAAAGATTGCAAAAATCTTATAGCTTTAGAAAATAAAGAAAAAGAAAGAATTGTAGATGTAAGCTGGGAAGATGAAAAGAACTTTGGTGAGTATTTAACAAAAATTCAAATTAAAGCTGATGACAAAGTTGGAGTACTTACAAATATAATTCAAATTATAAATGACAGTAGTGTAAATATTATATCAATAAATGCAAAAACAACAAAGGCTAGAGAAACTATTATAAATGTTAAAATATCTATAGCCACTGTTGAACAATTAACTAAAATACAAAAGAAAATACGATCATTAAATGGTGTATATGATGTTTATAGAATAAAAAATTAAATTGGATAGGGTGATAAAGATGAGAGCTATAGTTCAAAGAGTTAAAAACTCTAGAGTTGAAGTTGAAGATAAAATCATAGGGAAAATAGAAAAGGGATTAAATGTTCTTATTGGGATAAGTAAAGAAGATACAGAAGAAGATATAGATTATATAGTAAGAAAAGTTTTAGGAATGAGAATATTTGAAGATGAAAATGATAAAATGAACTTTTCGGTAGAAGATATAGGTGGAAGTATACTTTTAATTTCTCAGTTTACATTATATGGAGATTGCAGAAAAGGTAAAAGACCTGACTTTATGAAGGCACAAGGTGGAGAAAAAGCCAAAGAATTATATGATAAGTTAGTTTTAGAGTTTAAGAATAAACTAGGTGAAGATAAAATTGAAACTGGTGAATTTGGAGCTGATATGCAGGTTTATATACAAAATGATGGACCTGTAACATTACTATTAGAAAGTAAAAAAGAGTTTTAGTTATAGGTAGGTGTTAATTATGGTAATAAAAAGAGTTGTTGCAGGAATATATGGAGCAAATTGCTATATAATTATGGATGAAGAAACTAAAGAAGCTGTTGTTTTAGATCCTGGTGGGGACGTAGATGATATAGAAAAGGAAATTACTAAATTAGGTGCAAATGTAAAGTATATTCTTCTAACACATGGTCATGTAGACCATGTAGGTGGAGTAGATGAACTTTTTAAACTTGTAGGTGGAGAGATAGGAATAAGTGAGAAAGATTATAAGTTTATGAAAAAAGGTACTTATATTTATGGAAATGTTTTCTTTAATGGTGTAAATATCTATCTAAAACAAAGTGATAAAATTAAATTGAAAAACTTTGAAATAGAATGTATAGAGACACCTGGACATACACCAGGAGGACTTACATTTAAAATAGGAAATAATGTGTTCACAGGTGATACATTATTTACAGGTTCTGTAGGAAGAACAGATTTAGAGGGTGGAGATACAGAAACTCTTATGAACTCTATAAAAAATAAGCTTATGATATTAGAAGACTCTGCTATTGTGTTTCCAGGTCATGGTCCAAGAACTACAATGGAAAGAGAGAAAGCAACTAATCCATTTTTAAGATAGAATTTTAGAAAAAGGACTTGATAAAAATTGTATAACAAGGATACAGAAATAAGAGTTAATTTAAATAATTTACAATTTAGATATGATATTTTTCAAATAATAAATTTGTTTTATACTTTAGGTGATATAGAATTTGTTGATGAAAAAGAACACATAAAAATAGATATTTTTCAAGAAAAGATATCTATAAAACATGAAGATATTATTAAAAATTATACTATAAATGATAATTATAAAATTAAAGAAGAAGTTAGAAAAGCAGTTTTTGCTTTTCTAACTGATTTAACTAACAAGGATTTAGTTTGGGGAACTTTAGTTGGGATAAGACCATCTAAAAAGGCTATAGAACTTTTGGAAAAAGGTGTTAGCGAAGATGATATTATAAAAGAATTTGATGATAGATATTTTACATCTAAAGAAAAGTCTCAACTTTGCATAGATGTTGCGAAATGGGAAAGAAATATAATAAACAAGGATGAAAAAACTATTAGTGTTTATATAGGAATGCCATTTTGTCCAACTAGATGTGCATACTGTTCATTTACTTCGAATCCAATATCAAGTTGTAAAAATATAGTTAAACCTTATTTAGAAGCATTACATAAAGAAATATCAGAACTAAGTTTGTATATAACAAAAAAAGAGCTTAAAATAGAGTGCGTTTATTTTGGAGGGGGTACTCCAACTGCTGTAAATAATGAAGAGTTTGAGTATATAATGGGACATATATATAGTTCTTTTATAGAGAATAAAAATATAAAAGAGTTTACCGTTGAATGTGGTAGACCAGATAGCATTACAAAAGAAAAGCTTTTAACGATGCAAAAATATAAAGTTCAAAGAATAAGCATAAACCCTCAAACAATGAATGATTCAACACTAAAACTTATAGGAAGAAATCATAACGTTGAATCTGTAGTTGAAAAGTTCAATTTAGCTTGTGAATTAGGCTTTGACAATATAAATATGGATATAATAGTAGGGCTTCCAGGAGAAAATTTAAACAATATAAATAAAACTTGTGAAGCTATTAAAAGGTTAAATCCTCAAAGTTTGACAGTGCACGGTATGTCTATTAAAAGAGCATCTAAACTTTATGAGAATTTAATAAATAATAAGAAGTTTGAAATACCTAGCCAAGATGAGCTTAATGATATGTATGCAAAGACTGTTGAATTATCAAAGGAACTTGATATGAATCCATATTATATGTATAGACAAAAAAATATGGTAGGAAATATGGAGAATATAGGGTATTCAAAAAATGATAAAGAAGGCATATATAATATACAGATGATAGAAGAAAAACAAACAATTGTAGCATTAGGAGCAGATGCTGTTTCAAAAGTTGTTTTTCTAAATGATAATAGAATTGAACGTTTTGGAAATGTAAAAGATGTAAGAGAATATATAAAAAGAATAGATGAGATGATAGAAAAGAAAATAAATTTATTAGAATCTCTTTATGGAGTATAAAGGAGGAATTTCATGAACTTTAAAGCGCCGAAAGGAACTAAGGATATATTACCATCAGAGGTGTATAAGTGGCATTATGTAGAAAACTTAATGAGAGATATAGCTGCTAAATACGGTTGTTTAGAAGTAAGAACTCCAATGTTTGAAAGTACAGATTTGTTTAAAAGAGGTGTTGGTGAAACAACAGATATAGTGCAAAAGGAAATGTATACTTTTGAAGACAAAGGTGGAAGAAGTATAACATTAAAACCTGAAGGCACAGCACCGGCTGTTAGAGCATTTGTTGAAAATGCACTTTATGCAGATGCGCAACCAACAAAGTTATATTATTTTACACCAGCATTTAGATATGAAAAAATGCAAAAAGGTAGATTAAGACAACATCATCAATTTGGTGTTGAAGTTTTTGGTTCGCAACAGGCTTCCGTAGATGCTGAAATAATAAGTATAATTATGGATGTTTATAAACACTTTGGAATAGAAGGATTAGAGCTTCATATAAATAATTTAGGATGTCCAAATTGTAGACAAAAATATAATAATGCATTAAAAGAATATTTAGAGTTAAAAAAAGAAGGATTATGTCCAACTTGCCATAGTAGGTTAGAAAAGAATCCATTAAGAATATTAGACTGTAAAGTTGAAGCATGTAAAGAAATTGTAAAAGATGCGCCTATAACACTAGATTATGTATGTGATGATTGTAAAAATCACTTTGAAAATTTAAAAACATATTTAGAGGCTATAGGAATTAGCTATGTTATAGATCCGATGGTTGTTAGAGGCCTAGACTATTATACTAAAACTATATTCGAAGTTATGGATAATGGATTCACCCTTTGTGGCGGTGGTAGATATGATGGCTTAATTAAAGAAATTGGTGGTCAAGATATACCTGCTGTAGGTTTCGGTATGGGAATGGAGAGATTATTATTAACTCTTGAAGAAAAAGGTATAGAAATACCGAAGCCAAATTACATTGATGCTTATATTGTATCAATGGGTGAAAGTTCTAAGATAGAAGCTGTTAAACTTGTTAATGCCTTAAGACACTTAGGAATAAAAGCTGATTGTGATCATATTGGAAGAAGTGTTAAAGCTCAGATGAAGTTTGCTAATAAAATGGGAGCAAGTTTTACAGCAGTTTTAGGGGAAGAAGAAATAAATAATAGAATATTCAAACTAAAAAGAATGGATGATGGAAATCAATTCGAACTTAGTTTAGATAGTATAGATGAAATATCAGATGTAATTAAAAATAATTAGTTTTACTATAGGAATGAAAAACTACTTCTTAATTTATAATTTGAAGATTTTGAGTACTATAAAACTAATATAATTTTAAGTTTTTGTTTTAATTGGGTTTCATATCTAAACAGATTTTACTTTAGATGTGAAACCCATATAATGAAGTTGTAGCTACTATTGCTACAATCGGAATAAAATTTATGTTATAAATATTTAATAATTTTTTGTATATCTATACATAAAGGATAAGTAATTTTTAGGAGGTACAAATATGGGAGAAGCATTAAATGGGCTTAAAAGAACCATGATGTGCGGTGAACTTAGAGAGGAACATGTTTCTCAAAAGGTTACTGTAATGGGATGGGTCCAAAGAAAAAGAAACTTAGGTGGTCTAGTTTTTATAGATTTAAGAGATAGAACTGGCATACTACAAGTAATGTTTGGAGAGGAAATAAATAAAGAGGCTTTTGAAAAAGCTGATTTGGCTAAATCAGAGTATTGTATAGCTGTAACTGGTGAAATGGTAAGAAGAGAATCTCCAAACAATAATATTCCAACTGGAATGGTAGAGTTAAAGGGAGAAAGTATAAAAATATTATCTGAATCAGAAACTCCTCCAATATATATAAAGGAAAATTTAGATGCAGCAGAAAATATAAGATTAAAATATAGATATTTAGATTTAAGAAGACCAGATATGCAAAATATCTTTATGATAAGAAATAAAGCAAATAAAATTGTAAGGGATTATTTAGATGAAAATGGTTTCTTAGAGATGGAAACACCTATGTTAACTAAGAGTACTCCAGAAGGAGCTAGAGATTATTTGGTTCCTAGTAGGAATTATCCTGGAATGTTTTATGCATTACCACAATCACCACAAATATTTAAGCAATTGCTTATGGTTTCAGGTTTTGATAAGTACTATCAAATAGTAAAATGTTTTAGAGACGAAGATTTAAGAGCAAATAGACAACCTGAATTTACACAAATAGACTTAGAGATGTCATTTGTAGAAGTTGATGATGTAATAGCATTAAATGAAGGACTGATTAAAAAAGTATTTAAAGAAATAAAAGGAATAGATGTACAACTTCCAATAAAAAGAATGCCATTTAAGGAAGCTATGGAAAAATACGGTTCTGATAAACCTGATTTAAGATTTGGTATGGAAATTAAGAATATCACAGATGCTGTCAAAGGTAGTGAGTTTGCAGTATTTAAAAATGCAATAGCAAATGGTGGTTCTGTAAGAGCCTTAACAGTAGAAGGTGCTTCAGATATGGGAAGAAAAAAAATAGATAAACTTGGAGAATTTGTTAAAACATATAAAGCAAAAGGATTAGCATGGATAGCATGTAAAGAAGAAGAAATTAAATCACCAATAGCTAAATTCTTTAGTGAAGAAGAAATGCAAAATTTATTAAATGCTGCAGGAGCTAAAGTTGGAGATTTAGTATTAATAGTTGCAGATGTAGATAATATAGTATTACAATCATTAGGAGCATTAAGATTAGAGATTGCAAAACAGCTTGAAATATTAAAAGATAATAATGAATTTAATTTTGTGTGGATAACAGAGTTCCCATTATTAGAATATGATGAAGAAGAAAAAAGACATGTAGCATTACATCATCCGTTCACATGTCCTATGGATGAAGATTTAGAACTTTTAGAGGTAGATCCTTTAAGTGTTAGAGCTAAAGCATATGATATAGTTTTAAATGGAGAAGAGCTTGGTGGAGGTAGTATAAGAATTCATGATACTAAACTTCAACAAAAAATGTTTGAACTTTTAGGATTTAGTAAAGAAAGTGCATGGGAGAGATTTGGATTTTTATTAGAAGCATTCAAATATGGACCACCTCCACATGGCGGACTTGCATATGGTTTTGATAGAATGGTTATGTTCTTAGCTGGAACAGATAACATAAAAGATGTTATAGCATTCCCTAAAAATCAAAATGCGTATTGTCCAATGAGTGAGGCTCCAAATCTTGTTGATGATAAACAATTGCAAGAATTATGTATTAAAACTGATGTAAAAAAAGAAGAAAATTAATATTAAAAGAAATTATATGTTGAGCATATATTTCAAAATTATGGACAAAATAAAAGTATAATAAACTTTGTTAAAAAGTATTAATAAATATTTGAAAAAATATTACTGTTAGTATATAATAGAATTATAAGTTGAATTAATTTTCCTACTGTGTGCGTGGAAAAGGCCTATATTGAGCCAACATTTTAACAATAGGAATCACTGCTCTTTATTTGGAGTGTTGACTTGAGTACGGCTTAAGTACCAGAAAAATAAAGGAGGATTCCACCCGTGGTAGCACGGGTTCAAATACGCCTTGGAGACGGCATAGTGGGGTTAATTTAAAGAATTAAAGGTTGCATTTATGTAACCTTTTTTTTATACTAAATAAAAAGCGTTCGTTATATGAAAATTTAAGAATAGTTTATTGCTAGGGGTTAGCTAAAACAACGTATTTTTGACATGAAAATTATTAATACTATATTAGGTTGGCTAAGAGTGTTTTGTGAAGCTACAAGCTAATAAGAGGTAATGTAGTGCATTATGTTTGAAATGAAATAAGTTCAAAATTAGAATGGAGCATTCTACTAACCATAATAGAATGTAAATGGTGATTTGGTATTTAAGTTTTATAATGGTTAAAAAATTTATTATATATTTTAATATAGCTGAAACATAATGGATTTTTACGGCTGTGAGGCTTAATATCATGTTACAATACATATAAGTATAAAAAAGGAGGACTAACTAGTTTAAATAATTAGTTAACAAGTATATGAGTGATATAATTAATTTTAATGAGTTAAAAACTAAAGCAAGTGATAAAGATATCGATAAATTTGAAAATTATATATATGAGTTGTATTATTCAATGTCACAAGGAAAAATGAATATAAGTGATTTTACAAAGAGTTTAAAAGAATATATGGATAAAAATTCTATATCTAATGAAAAATTAATGAATATCCAAAAGAAACTTATGGAGAGGTATGGATTTGATACTGAGGATTTACAAAATCAAATGAAAGATTTTGGTGTTGATTTAAATTCTATGGGTCTTGGAAATATAACCGAAGAATATGAAAATTTAAGAAAAACTATTAGTTTTCAAGAAAAATATCAAGGTAAAACCCAAAGTTCTGCTGTTATGATATATAAAATAACTAATGATATTAATGATTTAGATATTTTATTAGAACAAGAAAATGTTATATTAAGAAGCTCTAATAAAATAGATATTCAAGATATAGAGTTAAATGAGTTTTTGTGCTCCTATAAAAAATTGTTAGAAGGAAAAGTACTTAAAATCTCTATATGTGAAAATGCGAAAGAGTATGAATATTAAAACCAAAATATAACAAAATCTATCTTTAAAGGCTTGAAATTTGAGCATATGTTCAAATTTATGGACGTCCCCAATTTGTAAGTTGGGGACGTTTTTATATTAAAAAATTTAATAAGTGCGTTTTTTTGAAAATATACTAGTTAAAAGATTTGCTACTGTAGAGGTAAGAATTACAGCTACAGCTATTGAACCAGCGTAAGATAATGTGTCTAATCCTTTGATTAAAGATAGCGCATAATTTCCTTTTACAGTTTCGAAAGTAGTATAATACATTCCACTTCCAGGAACTAAAGGAATTAATCCGCAAATTAAGTACAAGGTCACTGGTTTGTTAAAAATTTTTGCACAAATTTCTGATACCATACTTACAGCTATTGTACCAAAAAACATGGAAACTACAGCTGAGTAGCCTAAAAATAATAAATATTTATACACTACCCAAGACAATGCGCCACCAAAAGCAGTAAAGAATAAATGCTTTTCTCTGATATTAAATATAACACCAAAACATACTGTGCTCATAAATGCATATATAAAATCTAATAATAATTGAGGCATTATAGAGTACCTCCTAAAATAAATATGAATAACTTGAATCCAATTGCAGTTCCTATAGCAATGCTTACTGCTATAATTAAAGCTTCGACAGCCCTAGAGATACCTGAAATTAAATCTCCATTAAGAGTATCCCTAATAGCATTAGTAACTAAAAGTCCAGGGACAAGAAGCATTATAGCTCCTATAATTATTTTATCGATGTTAAAGTTCGGATTAAAATGATGTGCAATAACAGCAATTGAAGAAGCTGTAAATCCTCCACATACATTTGCAAAAAAACTGTTAACATTATATTTTTTGAAAATTCTACCGTTTAATGTAATTAACATTCCTATAAAAAAAGAAATGAAAAAATCTCTGAAAGCACCTCCAAATAGTAATGCGAAGAATCCTGCAGCAAACATTGAGCTTATTAAAACAGTATCATCACTATAAGGCGGAAGGGTAGATATGTATCTTAATTCTCTTTTAATTTCACTTGTTGGAATAGATTTATTAGATATTCGCTCTGATAAATCAGCCACTAATGAAACCTTTTTTAAATTCACTGTTGTTCCTGTTAATCTTCTCACAGTAGAAACAGTTTCACCATTATTGTTAATAGAAATTACAATAGTTGTTGGTGTTATAAAACTGTTTACGTTATGTATTTCAAATGTTTTGCATATTGTGGAAATTGTTTGTTCAACTCTATAAGTTTCTCCACCATTTTCAAGCATCAGCTTACCAGCATCTGCAGCTATGTGAATAATATTATCAGTATCCATTTATGCTCCTTTCTATTATAAATTTAACAATGCTCCTCATAATTATAGCTAGAAATATAAAGAAAGTTCAATAGGATATAAAAAAATTGCAAAATTTTAATAATACAATATATTTTGTATATATTGTATTATTAAAATTTTATAGTAGTTAAAAAAATATAGTATATAAAAAATGCGAACTTCAAAATCCTTCATTTTTTTGAATTTTTAATAAAAAAACCAACATTTTGAAGAAATTCAATTATATATTCTCCAAATATGTTGGTATAAGAAGTTATTTAGTTTATTAATAAAGATTACCGCTGACTCTCCGCTTTTTTAAATTTGGATTTTAAAATTATTTTTGTTAAAAGTCTACTTAATGTAGAAACAAACATAACTGATACAGAAATTGAACCAGCATTAAACAAAGTTTGTATACCTTTTGTAAGAGCGGCTGAATAATTTCCTTTAACAGCCTCAAAGGTTGTATAATACATTCCACTTCCGGGAACAAGAGGAATTAATCCACAAATAAGGTATACAGTTACTGGATTTTTAAACACACGAGCACATATTTCAGCAACAATACTAACCATTAATGTTCCTAAAAACAAAGCTAATACATCTGAAAGTCCATTTAGAATAGCTAATTTATACACAAACCACGACAGACCGCCACCGAGAGAGGCAAAAAATAAATCTTTACCTCTAACATTAAATAATATTCCAAATCCTAAAGAACTTATAAATGCATATATAAAGGCTAATATCAATACTTTCACTATAATGTACCTCCTAAGATAAATATCCAGACTTTAAATCCAATTGCAGTTCCGATTGCTATGCTAGCAGCTATTATTAAAGCTTCTACAGAACGAGAAATACCAGAAAGTAAATCTCCAGATAAAGTATCGCGAATAGCATTAGTAATAACTAATCCAGGAACCAAGAGCATTATAGAACCTATTATTATAGTATCTACATTAAAAGATGGATTAATATGATTTATAATAACTGCAATAGAAGAAGAGATTAACCCACCACAAACATTACTAAAAAAATTATTTACTTCATATTTATCAAAAAGCCTTGCTATAAAAGTTATGAGAAGTCCAATAAAGCAAGAAATAAAGAAGTCTTTTAAATTTCCTCCAAATAGTAATGTAAAGAATCCTGCTGTAAGAGTAGAACTTATTAAACTTGCGTCGGAACTATATGCAGGGATATTATTTATGTAATGTAATTCTTTTCTTATATCATCCATAGATAAAGTATTCGTATAGAGATTTCTAGACAAATCATTTATAAGGGCAACTTTTTTAAGATTTACTGTTCTATTTTTTAAACGCCTAACCGTAGTTATAGTTTCAGAATTTTTATTTGTTATAGAAAGAACTATAACTGTTGGAGTAACAAAGTTCTCTACATCTTTAAATCCAAAAGCTTGACATATCATAGAAATAGTCTGTTCAACTCTATAAGTCTCGCCACCATTTTCAAGCATTATTTTACCAGCATCTGCTGCTATATGAATAATATTATCAGTATACATGGCTACTCCTTTCGATGAAAAAATTATGCTTATTCAATTATATATAAAAATTTGCAAAATTCAATAGGATATGAAAATATTTAAGAATTAAAATTTATTTTTCTGTTAATTTTAAATTTAAAATTTATTAATAATTTTTTAACAAGTTTTTTGGGATTCCATATTTTTACTAAAAAATTGAATAATATTTTAATAAATGTAAAAAAATAGAATGGTATTCGTTTTCATTTGGAAAAATATAGATTAATATTTATTGTATATTTAAAAATAAAATATGTAATAAACTATGTATTTTTTAAATGAATTATTAATTATATCGATTACATAATTTATTTAAATTTGTATGTAAATTATAAAAAAAAATTTAAATTTAAAGTTTGTGAAATATAGAAGAATTTGTTACAATGTTAATAAAATAATGCTAAAATTAATAAGATTTTAAAAACATTATTATTTTGCATAATTAAAAATTTAATATTCAATATATTTAGGGGGGCAAAAGAATGAATTTAAATAATTTACAACTTAATGACAAAGAGTTACTAGAATTTATTAATGAGGAAACACAACGTCAAGAAGATCATATTGAACTAATTGCATCAGAAAACTTTGTATCAGAAGGAGTTATAAGAGCATTAGGTTCAGTACTAACTAATAAATATGCAGAAGGTTATCCAGGAAAAAGATATTATGGTGGATGCTTTGCTGTAGATAAGGTAGAAGATTTAGCAAGAGATAGAATGACAAAATTATTTAATGCAGATCATGCAAATGTTCAACCACATTCAGGTTCTCAAGCGAATATGGCTGTATATTTAACAGTTTTAAATCCAGGAGATACAGTACTTGGAATGGATTTAAGTCATGGTGGGCATTTGACCCATGGTAGTCCAGTTAATTTTTCAGGAAAATTATATAAATTTGTATCTTATGGTGTAGATAAGGAAACAGAAACTATAGATTATGAAGATGTTAGAGCAAAAGCATTAGAATATAAGCCAAAATTAATAGTTGCTGGGGCAAGTGCTTATTCAAGAGTTATAGATTTTAAAAAGTTTAGAGAAATAGCTGATGAAATAGGAGCATATTTTATGGTAGATATGGCTCATATAGCAGGATTAGTTGCTACAGGACATCATCCATCACCAGTTCCATATGCAGATTTTGTAACAACTACAACTCATAAAACTTTAAGAGGACCAAGAGGTGGAGCTGTACTTTGTAAAGAAGAATTTGCTAAAAAATTAGATAAATCTATATTCCCAGGAATGCAAGGTGGACCTTTAATGCATTGTATAGCAGCAAAAGCTGTTTGTTTTAAAGAAGCAATGGAAGATGATTTTAAAACATATATAGACCAAGTTGTAAAAAATGCAAAAGTTTTAGGTGAAGAACTTGAAAACTATGGATTTAGAATAGTTTCTGGTGGTACAGATAACCATGTTATGCTTGTGGATTTAACAAGTAAGGATTTAACAGGTAAAGAATTAGAAGCTATGTTAGATGAGGTAAGAATTACAGTAAATAAAAACACTATACCATTTGAAACAAAAAGTCCATTTATAACAAGTGGAATAAGAGTTGGTACTGCAGCAGTAACAACAAGGGGATTTAAGGAAGAAGATATGAAAGAAATAGCTTCTTTAATAAATGATGTAGTAGAAAATAGAGGAAAAGATTTAGAAGGAATAAAAGAAAGAGTAGCTATACTTTGTAATAAACATCCATTATATATGTAGTGGTGAGTTAAAATGAAAAGTGAGCATATTTTACAGTATTTAATAAACAATATTAACGAGGGAATACACATTGTAGATAATAAGGGGAAAACTATTTATTATAATTGTGCAATGGAAAAAATAGAAGGCTTGAAAAAAGAAGAAGTATTAGGTAAAAAAGTTTATGAATACTTAAAAGCAATGGAAAATGGCTCTACACTTATGAAAGCACTTAAAGAGAAAAAAGAATATAAGGATGTATTACAGAATTATTTTAATAAAGAAGGCAGAAAAATAACATCTATAAATACAACAGTTCCAGTAATTGCGAATGATAAGGTTATAGCAGCTATAGAGATTGCAAAAGATATGACTCAAATAAAAAGTTTAAATGAAAAATTATGTGATTTAGAGAAAAATAATAAAAAAGCTAAAAGAAATCATTATGAATTTAAAGATATAATAGGAGATAATTTAATTCTTAAAAATGAAGTAAATAAATCTTTAAGGGCTAGTTTGAGTAGTTCATCGGTTTTAATATATGGAGAAACTGGAACTGGTAAAGAGGTTTTTGCTCAAAGTATACATTATGGTGGAGCTAGAAAAGACAAGCCATTTATTCCTATAAACTGTGCGGCTATACCTAGTGCTCTATTAGAAGCTATGTTGTTTGGAACTGTAAAAGGAAGTTTTACTGGAGCGGAAAATAAAAAAGGCTTATTTGAAGAAGCTAATGGAGGAACAATACTTTTAGATGAAGTTAATTCTATGGAACCTTATCTTCAATCTAAACTTTTAAGAGTTCTTCAAGATGGATATATAAGACCAATAGGGAGTAACAAAATAGTAGATATAGACGTTAGAATCATAGCAACATTAAATGAGGAGCCTGAAAAACTTATTGATAGTGGTAAACTTAGAAAAGATTTTTACTATAGGTTAAGTGTTATAAGAATTAACATACCGCCACTAAGAGAACGTAAAGAGGATATTGAAAAAATAGCTATTTACTTTTTGGATTATTATAATAATATTTTGAATAAAAATATTAAGTTAATAGACGAAAAGGTTATAGAAGATTTTTTAAATTATGAATGGCATGGAAATATAAGAGAACTTAAAAATGTCATAGAAGCAGCAATGAATATGATAGATGAAGGTGAAATATTAAGTAAGGAATACTTTGAAAATAAAGCTATATTTAACAATAAAAGTGAAAAACTTTGTTTTTGGGAAGGAAATATTTCAATTAGTGATTATTTAGATAACTTGGAGAAAGAAATTATAGAAAGAATTTTTTCGAAAAATGGAAGAAATATCACTAGGACAGCAAAAGAACTTAAGATATCTAGGCAAAATCTTCAATATAAACTAAAAAAATATTCTATAAATTAGTAAATATGTTTATGAACTAGAATGAGTGCATATATTTTTGCATTTATTCTAGTTTTTTTATGTTTGCTTAATAAAAAATGGTATTTTAATCTTTAATAAGTGAAAAAAATTTGCATTTAGTGCAAAAAAATGGTCATTATTCAAAGAAAGTTTAAAGTTTGTTAAAACAAAATAGAGATTTTAATAGAAAAACTAACATATATTACTATTAAATATGGCATTGAAATTGCTTTAATAATTTAGTAGATTATAATAATTTACATTAATTTAAATATAAACATTTAAATATAAAATAGCTAAAAATTATATTTCCATTAATTGGGGGAATGAGCATGGAAAGCATAAAAATAATTTTCTGGGGATTAGGGGTTATAGGCAGTGAAATGGTAAAAATGACATTAGATAAGGTGGGTTTAGAAATAGTAGGAGCTATAGATAAGGATAAATTAAAAGTTGGGTTAAAATTGAGCGAATATTTAAATTATGGTAATAGTGATGTTGTTATTAGTGATAATCCTATAGAAATAATTAGAAGTGTAAAGGCAGATATTGTTGTATTATCTATTGATTCATTTGTAAAATCTATATTTCCAGAAATAGAACTGATAATAGAAAATAAAATAAATTGCATAACAATTGCTGAAGAGATGACATATCCTTATTCAATAGAACCAAATATATCTAAACAAATTGATAATTTGGCAAAAATAAATAATGTTACAATACTTGGCACAGGTATTAACCCAGGATTTATACTAGATTCTCTTATTATAATGCTCACTGCTTCTTGTAAAAATATAAAATCAATAAGAGCCAGTAGAGTTAGTGATTTATCAAAACTTGGAAGAACAATTATAAAAAGTCAAGGGGTAGGTACTACAATTCAGGAATTTGAAAAAGGCACAGAAATAGGGACTATAAAGGGACATATAGGTTTTGCTCAATCCATACCTATGATAGCTAATACATTAGGACTAAAATATGATGAGATAGTTGAAAGTAAAGAACCTATTATATCAAATACTTATAGAGAAACAGACACCGTTATAGTACACCCAGGAATGGTTGCAGGGTGTAACCATTTAGCTATAGCTTATAAAAATAATAAAAAAATAATAGTTTTAGAGCATACACAGCAAATATATCCTCAATGTGAAGGTTTTGAAACTGGTGATTATATAGATATTTATGGAGAGGGGAATTTACATCTTCATATAACACCGGAGACTCCAGGTAATATAGGAACAGCAGCTATTACAATTAATATGATTCCACAGGTTTTAGCAAGTAAGAGTGGTTTAAAAACGATGATAGATATGCAAATCCCTCATGTTATAGAGAATAATTTTGTAGATCAATTAAATTATTATTTAAAATAAATTAAGGAGGAGAAATATGATAAAAAAAGGAAGTTATGTTGAAATATCAAAGATAGTATTATCTAGTGAGGATAGAGCTAAAAATATACCGGAAGATACAAAATCGACTCCACTGAAAATGTGGGTAAGAGGACATGTTCTTATGGATTGCAATATTGGGGAGGAAGTTGAAATTGAAACTATTATAGGAAGAAAGATACGAGGTGTATTAGTTGAAGAAAATCCTAACTATAATCATAGTTTTGGTAAACATATAAGTGAAATTGACTATATAGGAAAGCAAGCTAAAGAAATTTTATTTGAAAATTAGTTTTAGGAGGTGAAAATTTTGAACAAATATGAAGAGCTAATGTCTAGAAAGAATGAAATAATGATTAAATCAGTAGGTATAGATTTTTCAAAGTATGAAATTGGAAAAATTGCCTTTGATTATGAAGGAATGATGAGAGATATAGGATATTCATTAGGAGAAGTAATGAAGATTCAGAGCAGAGTAGGAGTAGGAAATACACCTTTATTAGAATTGAAAAATATAACTAATTTAGCACGTAAAGTATCTAAGACGGGAAAAGCGGCTAGAATTTTTATAAAAGATGAAAGTTGTAATCCATCAGGAAGTTTTAAAGATAGAAGAGCATCCGTATCTGTTTATGATGCAAAAATAAGAGGGTATAAGGGCGTTGTATCAGCAACATCTGGAAATTATGGTGCAGCAGTTGCTTCTCAAGCATCTATGCAAGGACTGAAATCTATAATAGTTCAGGAATGTTATGATTCAAAGAAGGTAGGACAACCTGAAATAATAGAAAAAGGAAGAAAATGTGATTGTTTAGGTGCTGAAGTTATACAACTTACAGCAGGACCAGAATTATTTTATACATTCTTAGAAGTCTTAGAGGAAACAGGGTTTTATAATGCTTCATTATATTCATCTTATGGAGTAGCAGGAATTGAAACTTTAGGTTATGAAATAGCTACTGAGTGTAGAGAAAGGTTTGGTAAAGATCCTGTAGCTGTTATTTCAACACATGCTGGTGGTGGTAATGTCACTGGTACAGCAAGAGGGCTTATAAAGGCAGGTGCAGTTGATACTAAAGTCATAGGAGCTTCTGTTGATTTGGAAGGACTTCATATGGCAAGTGATACTGATTTTAATAGAAAATCTTTTACTACTGGACATACTGGTTTTGGAATACCATTTATGGTGTGGCCAGATAGAAGTGATGTACCAAGAAGTGCTGCTAGACCATTAAGGTATTTAGATAGATATGTTACCTTGAGTCAAGGAGAGGTTTTTTATGTTACTGAATTATTATCAAAAATAGAAGGTTTAGAAAGAGGACCAGCAGGAAATACGTCATTAGCAGCGGCATTTGTAATAGCTCAAGAGATGGAAGATGATGATATTCTAGTTGTTCAGGAAACAGAATATACTGGTGCTGGAAAGCATATCTTACCACAATTAACCTTTGCAAAAGAAAATGGAATAGATATTATAGTTGGTAATCCTAAAGAAGAAATTCCAGGTAAGAATATTATTCTTCCAGAAAATCCATCTAAAATATCTATATCAGAAAAAGATTTAAATCGTTATAGAAAGTCTCTTATAAAAAATAGTGTTAAAAACTTACAGGATAAAACTATAGCCATGATAGATTTAGACTTTTTATGTGAAGAGACTAAATTGTCAAAACTGGATTTGTTAGATATTCTTAAAGAATTTAAGGTATATGTGAAATAAACTAATAATTCATAATAGTATTTAAGCTTAATTTTTATTAAAATGGGGGGATGGACAATGAAAAGAGAAGATGATTTTCAATTAAGAAGAAAGCATTTGCAAAATTTAAGTGATGAAGAGCTTTACGAAAAATTTTGGAGCTTAACAGAGGAAATAGTAAAACCACTTGTGGATTTATCATACAAAAATACCTCACCATCAATTGAAAGGTCTGTTCTTTTGAGAATGGGATTTTCTAGTATAGAAGCTGGAAAAATAGTAGCAGAAGGCAATAAATTAAATTTATTGCAAAAGGGTATTGGAAATGTAGTTTTAAAATATGCAAATAAAAAGGATATAGGGTATATAGAAGCAGGTAGAATTTTGGCAGAGGGTAATGGTTGGAGTGAAGCTGTTGAAATGTTTAGGGGGGATAAAAATTGTTAGAAAAGGATAAAAAAATCAATGTGGAAGAAATATTAAAAGATTTAGATAAATATACACCTAAGAGAAGAGGTTGGCATTGGAGAGAAGAACATGATGAACCTATTGGTGAATTTACTTATAAGGAAATTAGTAAGCCTTTAGAAAACAGTAGAAGTCTTCCATCATCTAGAAGTTTTAACAATATAGATCCTCAACCGATACCTATAATTACATCGGAAATAGCTTCTGGGAGATTTGAAGATGATATAAGAAGAATGAGAATGGCTGCTTGGCATGGTGCGGATCATATAATGGTTATAAGAACAGCAGGGCAAAGTCATTATGATGGATTGATAGAAGGAACACCAGAAGGTATAGGTGGAGTTCCAATTACAAGAAAAGAAGTTAGAGCTACAAGAAAAGCTTTAGATTTAATAGAAGAAGAAGTAGGAAGACCTATTAATTTTCACTCATATGTTTCAGGTGTAGCAGGACCAGATATTGCAGTTATGTTTGCGGAGGAAGGAGTAAATGGTGCACACCAAGATCCACAATACAATGTATTATATAGAAATATAAATATGGTACGTTCTTTTGTAGATGCTGCAGTTGCAAAAAAACTTATGGCATGGGCAGGTACCCTTCAAATAGATGGAGCACATAATGCTAATGCAACAGCTATGAAAGGATATAATGTAATGCCAGAGCTTATGGTACAACATGCTATAAATTCAAAATTTTCTGAACTTATAGGAATGAAAAGTGAAAATATAGCTCTTTCAACAGTACCGCCAACAGCACCTCCAGCACCTTGTCTAAGATATGATTTGCCTTATGCAGTAGCACTTAGAGAATTGTTTAGAAATTATAAAATGAGAGCTCAAATGAATACAAAATACATGGATTCGTGCACTAGGGAAGCTACAGTAACTCATACATTAAATCTTTTGATTTCAAAACTTACATCAGTTGATATTCAAAGTACTATAACACCTGATGAAGGTAGAAATGTACCTTGGCATTATAATAATATACATGCTGTCAATACTGCAAAACAGGCATTAATAGGTATGGATGGTTTAATGGATTTAGTTGAGCTTAAAAAAGATGGTTATTTAGGAGAAAAAGTTAGAGAACTCAAGGAAAGAGCAGTGCTTTTCTTAGAAGAAATATTAGAAAATGGAGGATATTTTGAAGCAGTAGAAAAAGGATTTTTCGTTGACTCAGGAGAATATCCAGCAAGAAACAGTGATGGAATTTCAAGAAAGATAGATGGTGGTATAGGAGTTGGTACAGTAGTAGAAAGAGATGAAGACTATTTTGCTCCAGTTTGTGGTCACTTTGGTTATAATAATATACCAGAAAAATATAAAAAACCATGTGAATCTATAGATGGATGTACTTTATGTAAACATGGAAAAATCCAATATATTGATGAGTTAGATGAGGAAGATAATGTTTATAGAAGAATGGAAAAAGTTAAAGAGGATGGAACTATAATTCCAGAGGTAGAATGGAAAAAAGATGGATATGTATCCGCTACTATTTTTATACCTGAAGAAGAACGTACTGCAGAAGCAGCAGCCCTTGAAATGGGTAAAAATATGAATTTAATAGATGTTGAAGTTATTCATAAACAAATTATGCAAGATGCAGAGGGAACTTTAGTAGAAATTAAAGGGAGAGTTAATTTTGCAGTTAAAAAAGACGAATTAAAAGTTCCAGAGAAAAAGGAACTTTTAAGTGATGATTTGATGAGAGAATATGTTAAAGAAAATCCTATAAAGATAGTTGCGGCTACTGTAGGAGAAGATGAACATTCTGTTGGATTAAGAGAAATTATAGATATAAAACATGGTGGAATAGAAAGATATGGGATAGAGTGTGTTTATTTAGGAACATCTTGTCCAGTAGAAAAGTTAATAGATGCAGCTATAGAAACAAAAGCTCAGGCTATAGTAGCTAGTACGATAATAACTCATAATGATGTACACACTAAGAATATGAAAAAAATACATGATCTTTGTGTGGAAAAAGGTGTTAGGGATAAATTTATATTAGTTTCAGGGGGGACACAAGTAACTAATGAAATAGCTGTAGCAAATGGTATGGATGGTGGATTTGGAAGAGGAACTCATGGTAATGATGTAGCATCATTTATAATTGAAACTCTTATGAAAAAAAATGAAGAATAATTAAGTGTATTAATTTAGGATTCCAAGTTGACTCTTAAAGTTATTCATTCCAAAACTTGGATACCTAAAATAGTGAGACATGCTCCGAATCACTTAGAATTCAACACTACATCTTGTGTAAAAATATTTTAAGGGTGTTGAATAAATTTAAATTGGAGCTTGTTTCCCTATAATAAAACATAAGTGAAATTAAAAATAATAAGGGGGTGAAAATAAATAATGAAGGTAGATTACTTGGTAGCTGAAATAGGTAGCACTACAACATTAGTTACAGCACTAAGTTTTACTAATGGTTGTGAAATTGTGGGACAAGGTAAGGCGTTTACAACAGTGCTTGATGGAGATGTAACTATAGGTCTTAAAAATGCCATTAAAGACATAGAAAATGCTATAGGAGAAAGTATTCAATATAAAAAAATGTTAGCAACAAGTAGCGCCGCTGGAGGATTAAAAATAACAGTTCATGGTCTTGTGGAAGATATGACAGTAAAAGCGGCTAGAGAAGCAGCTCTAGGCGCAGGCGGAATAATAAAAATGGTCACAGCTGGAAAACTAAGAAAAAGCGATATAAAAAAAATAAAGGAAATTAGTCCAAATCTTATTATGATTGCAGGTGGAACAGATTATGGTGAAAGGGATACAGCGCTATATAATTCAGAAATAATAAAAAATGAAAATTTAAATATACCTATAGTATATTGTGGAAATACAGCTAATGTAGAAGAAGTAAAGGGAATATTTGAAGGTGATGAGTTATATATAATAGATAATGTTTATCCTAGGGTAGATGAGATTAATGTAGAACCTGCAAGAAAAATTATACAGGAAGTATTTGAAAGAAATATTGTTAAAGCACCAGGTATGGAACAGATAAGAAAAATGGTAGATGGTGCAATAATGACCACACCAGGGGCTGTAATGGAAGCTACAAAACTTTTATATGAAAATATAGGTGATTTAGTTGTTATAGATGTAGGGGGAGCAACGACAGATGTTCATTCAGTGACGGAAGGATCTAAAGAAATATTAGATATGCTAGTAATACCAGAGCCTAAGGCCAAAAGAACTGTTGAAGGAGATTTAGGAGTTTATATAAATAGCGTAAATTTAATTTCAAATTTAAGTAAAGATGAAAAACAAGGATTAACAGATGTACAGATACAAAACAATATAAAACCTATACCAGATTCAGAAGAAGAAAAAAAATGGAGTAGTGCTTTATGTAAAAAAGCTGTTGAGTTGGCAATTAAAAGACATATTGGTGTAATAAAAAGATCTTATGGTAGTGGAAAAAATTTTTTAGCTTATGGAAAAGATTTATCAAAGGTGAAATATATAATTGGAACGGGAGGAGCTCTTACTAGGTTACCAAAGGGAAAAGAATCTTTGAATATGATAAAATATATTGGAAGTGATTTAACGATGCATCCTAAAGAAGATGCCATAGTTTTGTTGGATAAATTTTATATAATGGCACTTGCTGGGGTTTTATCAAGAGAAGATAGTGAACTTGCATCAGTACTTTTAAGAGCAAGTTTAGAATAAGGTCTTATTTAATATTTAAATTCTTTATTAATAGATAAATAGATAAATAGGTTAATAATATTAATAAGCTATGAAAATTTAATGAGTATTAAACTTTCATAGCTTATTTTCTATGCATTTTTAAATAACATCTTCTTTTGTCTATAACGGGCTAAATACACTCTAAATAGACTTTCAGTAGTTAAAAGACATGCTCTTAAGGCGTATGTTACATCTTTTTCATGGTTGCTTAATGTAGTATCATTTAAATACTCATCATGAATGGAAAATATTTCAGCTAAAATATCTTTTGGACAATTAAATAGTTCATAGGGTTCTAGTACTAAATTATTTAAAATGCTATTTATATTTTTGTTTATAAAAAATACTTGGTTTTGCTCATATATATGATGGTCAGGACGACTTCCGTCATAGTGCTCATTATGAGGATAACAAAAATAATCACATATAAAGTGGCAAATACTACCTAGTTCTATCATAAAGTTACTATAAGTTATTCCATTGTCTATATTAGAATATAGACTATTAACTAAAGTGTTAAGATGAGTTACACAATGATGGTTCACATGATATTTCATGTCCCTTTTTTTTACATCAGGTCGTATATTACCATATAAAAATGAAACAGGTTTAATAATAATATCAAGGCGATCTTCTAATATAGGTTGTATTTTATGACCAATTGTCAAATGTGCAATAATATTCATATAAATTACCTCTTTGATTTCTTAAGTATAATTGTGTATTCTAAATGTTAAGTTAAAACACCAATAATATTTATTTTATCCACTACAATTAAAATTATATATTATTGACGCAAAAAAGCACTATTAAAAAATGGTAATTTAATTTTTGTAACAGACTGTTTCAAATTAGTTAATTTAAAACAGTCCTTTTTTATAATTATTTAATTAAAATAGAGCTATCTATATTGGAATACTTAGATATATAATAAGTTCTATTTAAAGCAATTTTTTCAAGTGCATATAATAAAACATTTATTTCTTCTATAGTATTATATATTCCAAAACTTACACGAAGTGTTCCAGGATAGGTTTCTTTAGGTAAGGGAATAAAACTTCTGCTTTGTTCAGGAGAAATTTGCAAAAGTCTTTGCATATAAGGTTGAGCGCAGAAACAGCCACTTCTTATTGCAATTCCAAATTCTAAAGAAAGAGCTTTAGCAACTATATTATGATGAATTCCTTCTATATTAAAAGGGATTATACTAACTTTATGGTTAAAATTTAAATAATCTCCATAAATTATTAAATTAGGTATAGAAATCATATTTACAGTAGCATATTTTGTTAAATGCTTTTCGTAACTTTCAATGTTTTTCATTCCTAATTTAGAAAATTCATCTAGTGCAGAAACCATAGCTAATGCACCTATCACATTTGGTGTTCCTGCTTCATGCCTATCTGGAGAATTAGCCCATTTAACATAATCATGCATAACAAAATCTATAGTTCCGCCACCAACGTGATCTGGATTACAGTTTTCAAATATATCTTTAGGGCCTAAAAGTGCACCACAGCCAAATGGAGCATAGAATTTATGACCTGAAAATGCAATGAAATCTATATGATTTAAATCATCAAATGGTTTTAAATCTATAGGTGCGTGTGGAGCTAATTGTGCACAATCAACTAAAATTTTTGCATCATAGCTATGAGCAAGTTGTGCTATTTTATAAATTGGTGTTTTATGCCCAGTTATATTTGAAGCTCCAGTTACTGTAACAAGTTTAACCCTACCTTCATATAAATTTAATTTTTTTTCTAAATCATCTATTAATAAATTTCCATTACTATCTATATCAATATAGTCTATGGTATACCATTTACGCCAAGGTAAATCGTTAGAATGATGTTCCATTACAGATGATAGTATAACATCTTTTTCAGGTTTATAATCCATTAAAATATATGCCAATTTATTTATAGATTCTGTGCAATTTTTTACAAAAATTACATCCATATATTCTTCGTCATAGTTAAAAAAATTTCCTATAGCTCGTCGATTTTCTTCATACAATATAGTGGAAAGCTGAGATTTATAACCATTTCCACGATGTATTGATGAATATTGAGGACAAAAGGTAATTATATCATTTATTACCCTTTTTAGAGGTGGTGTAGTTGCTGCATTATCAAAGTTTATATATTTTACTAATTTACCATTTAATAGAGGTATATTTGAGTTAACACCAACTACTAAATCTCTGTAAGGGCTATAGTTATTACTCATAAAACACCTCCAAAATTAGGTAGCTTAAAAGAGACTACCTATATAAATATAATATTAAATTTTTTTGTAAATGGTACATATAAATGATATAAACATTGGGAAAACATTAATAAAAGTCTAATTAACCTATTGAAAAAATTTAAGTTTCTATGTTTATAAAAAAACTATGTATTAATTAATTATTAAAAACACTAACAAATTAACTATAAATATTTAAAATTTTTATAGAAAATATAATAAAATTATTGTTGACAGTATTACTCTGATTTGGTATTATCAAAGTGTAGTAAAACACTCAACATTAAGGAGTGATAAAATGAAATTATCAACAAAAGGACGATACGGAGTTAAGGCTATGGTTGACTTAGCCATTAATTACGGAAAAGATCCTGTTTCTATAAAAGTTATTTCTCAAAGACAAAATATTTCAGAATATTATTTAGAACAGCTCTTTTCTACACTAAGAAAATCAGGACTTATAAAAAGTATAAGGGGTGCAGCTGGAGGATATGTTTTAGCTAAATCTCCACAAAAAATAACAATTTATGATATATTAGAAGTTTTAGAAGGTCCAATAGAAATATCAACCTGCTTAGACAGTGATTGTTGTGACAATATTGATTGTTGTGCAACAAGAATAGTGTGGAAAAAAATAAAAGAGAGTATAGATAGTGTTACAACATCTATAACTCTTCAAGACATAGTAGATGATTATAAAAATATTTTAACTATTAAAGGAGTGACAGTTCAAAATGAATAAAAAAGTTGTTTATATGGATTATGCAGCTACTACTTACACTAAACCAGAAGTTTTAGAAGAGATGATTCCTTATTTTAATCAATACTTTGGAAATCCATCTTCAATATACTCTATATCAAGAGAAACAAAAAAAGCAATAGATATAGCAAGAGATAGAGTTGCTAAAGCACTTAATGCAGATAGAAGTGAAATATACTTTACAGGTGGCGGATCAGAAGCGGATAACTGGGCTTTAAAGGGAATAGCTTTTGCGCATAAAGAAAAAGGAAACCACATAATAACTACTAAAATAGAACATCATGCAATACTACACACTTGTGAGTATTTAGAGAAATATCATGGATTTGAAATTACATATTTAGATGTAAATGAAGAAGGTATAATAAGCCTTGAAGATTTAAAAAATGCAATAACTGATAAAACTATATTAGTAAGCATTATGTTTGGAAATAATGAGATAGGTGCTATTCAACCAATAAAAGAAATAGGCGCTATATGTAAGGAAAAGAAAGTATTCTTTCACACAGATGCAGTGCAAGCAGTAGGAAATGTAGCTATTGATGTTAAGGATATGAATATAGATATGTTATCATTAGCAGGACATAAGATATATGGACCTAAAGGCGTAGGTGCACTGTATATAAAAAAAGGAATAAAAATTCATAATCTAGTACATGGTGGCGGACAAGAAAAAGCTAGACGTGCAGGAACAGAAAATGTAGCAGGAATAGTAGGACTTGGAAAAGCAATAGAACTTGCTAGTGATAATCTAGATACACATAATAGAAGATTAGTTGAGTTAAGAGATAAATTAATAAACGGTTTACTTGAAATACCTTATACAAAACTAAATGGACCAACTGGAGAAAAAAGATTGCCAGGAAATGTTAATGTTTGCTTTAAATTTATAGAAGGAGAATCTATACTTTTAATGCTTGACGCTATGGGAATATGCGCATCAAGTGGTAGTGCTTGTACATCAGGATCATTAGATCCATCGCATGTATTATTAGCTATAGGACTTCCACATGAAATAGCACACGGTTCATTAAGATTAAGCATAGGTGATGGAACAACAGAAGAAGATGTAGTTTACGTTTTAGAAAAAGTTCCAGCAATAGTACAAAGATTAAGAGATATGTCACCACTATATGATGAGTTTGTAAAAGGAGATGAAAAATAATGATATACAGTGAAAAAGTAATGGATCATTTTACTAATCCAAGAAATGTAGGAGAAATAGAAAATGCTAGTGGCGTAGGAGAAGTTGGAAACGCTAAATGTGGAGATATAATGAGAGTTTATCTTAAGATAGAAGATAATATAGTTGTTGATGCAAAATTCAAAACTTTTGGTTGTGGATCTGCAATAGCTTCATCAAGCATGGCTACAGAACTTATAAAAGGAAAATCAGTAGACGATGCATGGGAGCTTTCTAATAAAGCTGTAGCGGAAGCATTAGATGGACTTCCACCTATAAAAATGCACTGTTCAGTACTTGCAGAAGAAGCAATTCACAAAGCAATAAATGATTATAGAATTAAACAAGGTTTAGAGCCATGGGATTTTAAAGAGACAGATCATGACGCATTACATGATGTAGTTCATGGAGAATAGGTGAATATATAATGAAAAAAAAAGTTGTCATAGGAATGAGTGGAGGCGTAGATAGCTCAGTTGCAGCATATTTATTAAAAGAGCAGGGGTACGACGTTATAGGAATAATGATGAAATTATCACCAGATGATCCAGATTATGCAGAAAATGAAGGTGGATGCTGTTCGCTTTCAGCAGTGTTGGATGCTAGAAGGGTTGCAGATAAATTAGATATTCCTTTTTATGTTATGAACTTTAAGCAACCATTTAAGAACTATGTAATAGACAATTTCGTAGATGAGTATTTTAATGGGAGAACTCCCAATCCATGTATAATGTGTAATAAACATATAAAATTTGAGGAGCTTTTAAGAAAAGCTATATCTATAGGGGCAGATTATGTTGCTACAGGTCATTATGCATCTATAGAGAAAAAGGATGGAAGATATCTTTTAAGAAAATCTGAAGATGATAGGAAAGATCAAACTTATGCATTATATAATCTAACACAAGAACAATTAAAGCATACTTTAATGCCTTGTGGACAATATGCTAAGACTGAGATAAGAGAAATTGCAGAGAAAATTGGACTTGAAGTGTTTAGAAAAAAAGATTCTCAAGAAATATGTTTTATACCAGACAATAACCATGGAAATTATATAGAAAAGAAAAGTGGTAGAAAAGTAAAACCAGGAAAATTTGTGGATAAAAGCGGTAAAGTTTTAGGTGACCACAAAGGAATAGTTTACTATACTATAGGTCAAAGAAAAGGACTAGGTATAGCGCTTGGAAAACCAGTTTTTGTAATTGATATTATTCCAGAAAAAAATCAAGTAGTATTAGGCGATGAACAGGATATATTTAGAAATACGTTGATAGCTAAAGATGTTAATTTAATATCATTTGATGAAGTTGATGGGGAAATTGAAGTTACAGCTAAGGTTAGATATTCAGCAAAACCGGCTAAAGCTAAATTAAGCCAAGTTGGAGTTAATAAAGTAAAATTAGTATTTGAAGAAAACCAAAGAGCAATAACAAAAGGTCAATCAGTAGTATTTTATGATGGAAATTATGTTGTTGGTGGCGGTGTAATAGAAACAGTACTATAAGCATATAAAAGCCTTCATGAAAATGGAGGTTTTTTATTATATCATAATTATAAGTAAAATCTAAAGGAGCAAAAAATGAATGAAATATTAAATTAGGGAAAAATATATAGGGGTTATAAAAGATAATGTACATATCCTTGATAGTAAAATAGTTGCAATTAATAAATAAAGAACACAATACTGTTAAAATATGTAAAGATAAAGCGAAGTGTATTTTCTAAAAATTTTACCAATTAAATTGTTTTTAATGTTATAATAAATAATATAATAAATTAAATAATATTATTTAATTTATTATATTATTTATTATTTTCCCTTAACATGAAAAATTCTCACTTGAGAAGAGTATTAGTTAAAATATCATTACTAACATATAGGGTACTTACAGGAGATGATTTGATGGATTATAGTGATAAAGTTTTAGAACATTTTTACTCCCCAAGGAATGTAGGAACAATGCCAGATGCTGATGGAATTGGTGAAGCTGGTGATGCCAATTGTGGAGATATAATGAAGATTTATATAAAAGTAGAAAATAATATAATAAAAAAAGTTAAGTTTATGACTTTTGGATGTGGTTCAGCTATTGCATCATCTAGCATAGCAACGGAACTAATAAAGGGTAAGACTTTAGAAGATGCTTGGAGTCTTACAAATAAATCAGTTATAGAAGCGTTAGATGGTTTGCCATCAGAAAAGATTCATTGCTCTGTGCTTGCAGAACAAACTATACACAAAGCTATTAATGATTATAGGAAACGCAATAATCTACCTAAATGGGCAGATAGGTGGGAAGAAGATAAAAAATAAAATTCATGGGGCATCCATGAATTTTATTTTTATATATATAGCAGGATGAAAATAATCTGCGCAGAAAAGTTAGAATATTCAGTTTGTTACAAAGGATATAAAAAATTTAAATTTATGCAAGGTTGTGGATTGAATGAAGAAAAGAATAATGTTAGTAAGAGGTGTTATATTTTCAATAATTACAGCTATTTTACTTTTTAATGTGTATATATTTTATATTTATAATGTTGATTTAATTACTTATATTAAAAAATCGCAAAATATATCAGTAGAAGAGCATAAATGGTTAAATAATCATGGAAAAATAATTTATGCGTCAGATCAGAATGCCCCACCACTTGCATTTAAAAGTTATAATGGTCAATACAAAGGAATATTAGTTGATTTTATGAATGCATTATCTATAGAAATAGGTCAAGAAATTGATTTTAAAATTGATGATAGGTGGAAAAAATCTTTAGATAACATACTAACTAAACAAATAGATTGTTATGGAATTATACCATCTGATGATAGAAGTGATTATTTTCTCTTTTCAGATCCTATATATATTATAAGAGGAAACATAGTAAAACCTAAAAAATATAAAAATATAAAAGATTATAAAAGTTTAAAACCATATAAAATAGCAGTTCCAAAAGGAGATTATTCATTAGAATTTTTAAAAGAAAATTTAGAAGATGGAAAATTTATTTTAACAGAGGATGTTAGTGAGGCTTTAGATTTAGTACAGAAAGGAAAAGCTGATGTAGCTATAGGTGATGAGCCAGTTATAAAGTATTATATGGAAAGCAAAGGTTTAAATAGGGATTATGAAATTTTAGAAGAAAGTGTCTATGAAAAGCCTATTGTTATAGCAGTACCAAGAGGAGAGAAAAAATTAATTAATATACTGAATAAGGGAATATTTTCATTAAGAAAAAAAGAAACTTTTAGTAGTATAAAAGAGAAATGGTATAAAGATGATTTAAGACTTATTGGAGAAAGTAAAAATACTAAATTAACAGGGATAATTTTATTAGCAGTTTTTATTTTATTGATATTAACTTACATTATATATATATGGACAAATCTATTAAAAGCAAAGGTGAAATTAAGTACTAAAGAATTAATGGAAAGTAAAAATACTTTAAATAACACCTTAGATAGTATAACGGATATGGTAATCGTTGTAACAAAAGATTATTCAATAACTCATGCTAATAATGCATTTTATGACTTTTTAAAAAAAGATGGGTATTTTAGAAAGTTTAAAGTGAGTATATTTAGTGAAGTTATAGAGGAAACCTTTAGTGAAAACTTTGAACTTAGAAAGGAATATATAATAAATGAAAGAACTTTAAGAGTAAATACATTTCCATTTAAAGATAATAGCGAAACTTTACAGAAGATTGTTATTGTTATAAAAGATATAACAAAAGAAAAAATTATAGAAAAAGATATGATTCAAACTAATAAAATGGCAGCAATAGGAGAGTTAGCTGCAGGAATTGCTCATGAAATAAGAAATCCATTGGGCATAATAAGGAATTATTGCTATTTATTAAAAGATAAAACTAATACTTATAATGAAAATAAAGAGTATGTATTATCGATTGAAAATAATATAGGTAGAGCAACAAAAATAATTGGAAATTTATTAAATTTTGCACGAATATCTAATGAAGAATTAAAGCTGACTAATGTAAAAGAATTTATTGATAATATTTTGTTATTAGAAAATAAATCTTTAGAAAAGGAAAAAATAGAGGTTATAGTAGAATGTGATAAAAATTTAAGTTTTAAATTATATAAAGAATCATTAAATCATATATTTTTAAATTTAATTTCAAATAGTATAGATGCTATAAGAAGTGTGGAAAGAAAGGGTAAGATAGTTATAAAGGCTATGGTCAAAAATAATATATTATATTTTAAAATTTATGATAATGGTTGTGGTATTAAAGAGGACAAACTAACTAAAATATTTAACCCTTTTTATACAAGTAAGCCAATAGGTAAAGGCACAGGCTTGGGATTATATATAACTTACAACGAAGTTGAGAAATGTGGAGGAAATATAAGAGTAGAGAGCATATTTGGAAATGAAACTTCTTTTTACTTGAATTTTTCTTTATTGGAGGAATAAGAAAATGAGTTATAAGATGGATATTTTATTGGTTGATGATGAAAAGGAATATACGACTATATTAAAAAAAATAATAGAAAAGAAAGGATATAATGTGGAAACTGCTTCTAGTGGAAAAGAAGCTATTGAAAAAATAAAAAAGTTTAGATTTAACTTAGTATTATCAGATTTAATAATGGATGGCATTGATGGCATAGAGCTATTAACTAGAATAAAAGAAATAAGTAGCAATATAGAAGTTATATTAGTCACAGGATATGGTAGCATACAAAATGCAGTAGAAGCTATGCAAAAGGGAGCATTTTCATATTTTATCAAAGGAGATTCTCCAGAGGTTCTTATAGATGAAATAAAAAAAGTAGAGGAAATGGTAGAGTTAAGATGTGCTTTTGATAAAAGTAGTGAATTTGTTTTAAAGACTAATAATAAGGAGTTTAGTCAGGCAATAGATATAGCTAAGAAAGCGGCAGAAAGTAATATAAATATATTAATTTTAGGGGAATCAGGAGTAGGAAAAGATGTTTTTGCGAATTATATACATCAATATAGTGATAGAAAAGAAGAAAATTTTGTAGCAGTAAATTGTTGTGCATTTTCTGATACTCTTTTAGAGTCAGAATTATTTGGTCATGAAAGAGGAGCTTTTACAGGAGCTATAGAAAAAAGAGTAGGAAGATTTGAACTTGCCAATAATGGAACTTTATTTTTAGATGAAATAGGAGATACATCTTTAGATGTTCAGGTAAAACTTTTAAGAGTTTTAGAAAATAAGACTATTCAAAGAATTGGCAGTAATAAAGAAATAGAAGTTGATTTTAGATTAATTTGTGCAACAAATAAAAATTTATATGATGAAATAAAAAAAGGAACATTTAGAGAGGACTTTTTTTATAGAATAAGTAGCATAATAATAGAAATACCACCTTTAAGAAATAGAGTTGAAGATAAAGAAATGCTAATAAATTTTTTCTTGAATCAGTGTGAAATAGAATTTAATAAAAAAATAGAATATATAGATGAAGATGCTAAAAAGTTTTTAATGACTTATGAATATCCAGGCAATTTAAGAGAAATGAAGAATATTATAAGGAGATTAGTAGTTTTGGCGGAAAATGGAATGATTACTTCTAAATATTTACCTAATCAAAACATATCAAATATATATGAAGATGACATAGAGGAAATAAGACCATTGAGAGAAATACGAAGGGAATTCGAAAGTGAATATATAGATAAGGTTTTAGTACAATGTAATGAAAATATTTCAGAGGCTGCACGAAGATTAGAAATAAGTAGAAGGCAACTAAGTAATAAAATAAATGATTTTAAAATTAGGTAATAAATTTTCAAGTGGGAAAAAAATTTCATAGTGATTAGGAAATTTTTTTCCATAATATAAAGTAGAGCATTGTTTTATAAATGCTCTATTTTTTATGGCTTTACTGTATCTAGTATTAATTAATGATAGATTTAGTAAATAGGCAAAAGAAAGAGTGTCAAGAGAATAAACATTATTTTTTATAAAGTTTTAAACCAATATAGGTATTTAAAGCAAAATATGCTCTTATATATAAAAAAAATAAATATATGTATATTTGGCATGGTAATTGCTTTAATTAATAGTAGATAGAAAATATTAAAATTATTTTATTATATACATCTTAAATCTTTATAGTCAGATTATTTTAGTAAAGAGGTGGGGTTATTTATGGATAAGAAGAGAGAAAACTGGGGAAGTAGGTTTGGATTTATAATGGCCACGGCAGGCTTTGCCATAGGTCTAGGAGCGGTATGGAGATTTCCATATATGGTTGGAGTCAACGGAGGGGGAGCATTTTTATTAGTCTATATTTTAATATCAGCAATAATAGGCATTCCATTATTTATAGCAGAAATGGGACTTGGTAGAAAAACACAACTTAATCCAATAAGTGGAATGAGGAAATTAGAGAAAAAAGGAAGTATATGGGTAGCAATAGGATGGCTTGGTGTGGCAGCGGCAACAATAATAATGTCATATTATACAATGCTTATAGGATGGATGCTTGCTTATTTTATAAAAATGCTAACAGGGCAATTTTCAGGAACTACAGCTGAAGAAATAATGACTATATATACGTCATTTACATCAAATCCTGTAGAAGTTATGATATATACAGTAATTATGATTATAATACTTGGAATTATAGTTAATAAAGGATTAAAAAATGGTATTGAAAGTTGTTGTAAGTATTTAATGCCAGCACTATTTGTTCTTTTAATTGGACTTGCAATAAAATCTTTAACATTGCCAGGTGCTATGGAAGGTGTTAAATGGTATCTTACACCAGACTTCTCTAAAATTGATGGTGGAGTAATACTTGCAGCACTAAGTCAGGCATTTTTCGCTATAGGAATAGGATTTGCAGGTTCATTTGTATATGGAAGCTATTTAGATAAAAATAATAGTAACTTGCCAAGTGATGCAACTATAATAATAATTGTAAACACATTAATAGCAATAGTTGCAGGACTTGTAATATTTCCAGCTATATTTTCATTTGGCTTATCTCCAACAGAAGGACCAGGTTTAACATTTATAACTATGCCAAATTTATTTTCAAAAATGGCAGGAGGAAGGTTTTTCGGAGCAGCATTTTTCTTCTTGGTTATAATTGCAGGGATAACATCAGGTATAGGTTTTTTAGAAGCTATAACTTGTACAGCTTCAGAGGTTTTTAAGGTAGATAGAAAAAAAGCAGTTTGGATTATCTTAGGAGTCATATTTATTCTTTCTATACCATGTATATTATCACAAGGTCCATGGTCAGGAATTAAAGTATTAGGCAAAAATTTCTTTGATTTAGCAGATTATGTTTCAGGTAGTATATTAATGCCATTAGGTGCATTATTAATGGCATTATATATTGCGTTAAAGTGGAAGTTTAAAGGATATATGGATGATTGTAATGCAGGTGCAGGAAAGTTTAGAGTACAAAGTTGGTGGAAACCTATAGTTGTAGTTCTAATTCCTATAACAGTAATTATTATAATGATAACTGGATTGATTTAAAATATATTAGAAATATATTAGAATATTAAAAAGGGCTATTGTAAAACTCACTGAATAATTTCAGTTGGTGGAGCAATAGCTCTTTTTATATTTATTAAAAGAATATATTTAAAAAAAATATGGAAACAATATAGAGGAGGTGGTGAGATTTTGTATAAAAGTAGTGACTTTATTTACATGGATGTAGTTAATATAGAAGGAGAAACCTTAGGGTATATCAACGATATTCTTATAAACTTTCATAAAAAACAGATTTTAGGTTTTTCTGTAACGCCTTACAAATTATTAAGAAAAAATTTTAATGTATTAAAAGAAGATATAATTTATCATAATAAAAATATGGTTGTAAAAAGCATTAACAAAGGTAAATATTTAAAATTTAGTGATATAAAAAAAATATATGTTATAAATAAAAATTCAGAGGTTATAGGAATAGTTAAGGATATAATTTTTGAAGAAAAAGAGTTTAAATTAAAAGGCATAGTAGTTGCAAAAAATATTTCCAGTTTACTTAAAGAAAGAAATATATTTATTGCAAAGGAAATGATTTTAGGGGAAAAAAATATGTTTTACATAGGAGAAAATAAAAAATTTCAGTTAGTATGTGTTCCTAGTACTAAAAAGAATATAAAGAAATTTAGCAGTATATAAAATTAAAGTAAGAGGTTGATAAATTTGAAAAAAATAAATAAAAATAAAATCATTAATATAAGCTTTATGATTTTTATACTACTTGGTATATACTTTATATTAAAAAAGTTTCCTGTGTTTTTAGATTTAACAATGGTAGTATTACTTTCTTTTATAATTTCATATAGCTTAAGACCATATTATAAATTTTTAATAAGAAAAGGAATGAATTCTAGATTAAGTGCATTAGTAGTAATTTTAAGTATAATGTTAGGAATAATAATTATTTTTACAATATTAATTCCTTCTATATTTAAAGAAAGTGAAAATTTAAATGGATTACTAATAGATATAGAAGAGTATATAATTAAGTTTAAAAATTTAGAAATACCTATGGGAAACAATGAGTATATAGCAAGCTTTATGACTGTAGTATATGAAAAAATTCAAATGCTTTTTAATGAATTGGCAGGTAGTGCAATAGAAAAAATAATACAGTTAGGAGAAAATATATTACTATTTTTAATAGTGCCAACAGTAATTTACTTTTTCTTATGTGATGATAGTCTAATTTTAAATGGATTATTAAAATTTATACCTAATAGTGAAAGACCAGCTTTAAGAAAAACACTATTACATATCGACAAAGTATTGGAAAGATATATAATAACACAATTTGAACTATGCGGAATAATAGGGGTGTTGACATTCTTTTCATTAGCTTTTTTAAAAGTAAAATTTCCTGTATTATTATCATTAATTAATGCAATTTTTAATATTATACCATATTTTGGCCCTGTTATAGGGGCAGTACCAATAATCATATTATCTAGTATGACATCTATAAAAACTGCAGTATATGTTTCCATTGTATTAGCTATAATACAACAAGTAGAAGGTGATATAATAGGTCCTAAAATTATAGGTGATAGTGTTAATGCGCACCCGTTAACTATACTTATATTGCTTTTGATAGGTGGAAACGTCGGAGGAATAGTTGGTATGATAATAATTATTCCTGTTTGGGTGACAATTAAGGTAATATATGAGGATATTGAAGCATATTTATTTTGATGTTATATTTTGTGAATTTAAATGAAGTATTGTAATTTAAAATTTATAGATTTGGGATATAGTACAGAATATAAAAGGTTATAATAGTGGATAATACATCAGTAAGTATTAAAAATAAGTTTTTTATTTTATAAAATAGTTGACAAATTAAGCTTTTTTAATATAATGAAAATATAAAAATTTAATATAATGGCAATGATAAGAATTAGTAAATATATTAAGACATTAAGAGAGGAAGTGGTTGGTGAAAACTTCTTGGGAGATATATTGAAGCTGTCTTTGAGCTATATTTAATTAAGAGATATTGACGATGAAAACAATTGTCATCAATATAATAAGGGTGGTAACGCGGAACTTTCGTCCCTTCTTAGGGAAAGAAGTTCTATTTTTTTTACAAAAAAACAAATTATTTGAGGAGGAAAAGATATGAAAAACATGACCGTAAATGAAATAAGAGAATCTTATTTAAGCTTTTTTGAAGGTAAGGAACATTTAAGATTAGAGAGTTTTCCATTAGTGCCTAAAAGTGATAAAAGTTTATTATTAATAAATGCAGGAATGGCTCCATTAAAGCCATATTTCACTGGAATTCAAACACCGCCATCTACTAGGGTTACAACATGCCAAAAATGTATAAGAACAGGTGATATTGAAAATGTAGGTAAGACTTCAAGACATGGTACATTTTTTGAAATGCTTGGTAACTTTTCTTTTGGAGATTACTTTAAAGGGGAAGTTATTCCATGGGCATGGGAGTATATAACAGAGGTTTTACAAATACCAAAAGATAGATTGTATGTAACAATACATTTAAATGATGACGAGGCTTTTGAAATATGGACTTCAAAAACAGATGTTGATCCAAGTCGTATATTTAGATTAGGTGCAGATAACTTCTGGGAAATAGGGGTAGGTCCATGTGGTCCATCTTCTGAAATACATTTTGATAGAAATCCAGAGCTTGGACAAGTTAAAAATGCAGAAGAATTTGTAACTGCTTCAGATAATGATAGAATAGTTGAGTTTTGGAATTTAGTATTCACTCAATTTGATAAAGATGAAGATGGTAATTATAATAAATTAGATCATCCTAATATAGATACAGGAATGGGACTTGAGAGAATAGCGACTATAATGCAAGGTGTTGACAATATATTTGAAATTGATACTATGAAAGCTATATTAGATAGAGTTTGTGAAATGTCAAATAGAAAATATAAGGAAAATGCACAAGAAGATATTTCTATAAGAATAATAACAGATCATGTTAGAAGTGTAACTTTTATGATTAGTGATGGAGTATTACCTTCAAATGAAGGAAGAGGATATGTACTTAGAAGACTTTTAAGAAGAGCAGCTAGACATGGTAGATTGTTAGGAATAAAAGATATATTCTTAAGTGAACTTTGTGATGTGGTAATAGAAAATTCTAAAGATGAATACAAAGAGTTAGAAAAAAAAGCTGATTATATTAAAAAAGTAATTAAACTTGAAGAAGAAAGATTTAGTGAAACTATAGATTCTGGTATGGATATATTAAAATCATATATAGAAAAATTAGAAAAAAATAATGAAAATATCTTAAAAGGGGAAAAAGCATTTAAATTATATGATACTTATGGATTCCCAATAGAACTTACAGAAGAGATTTTAGATGAGAAAAACTTAAAAGTAGATATAGATGGTTTTAACAAAGAAATGCAAAGTCAAAGAGAGAGAGCAAGAAATGCAAGAGGCGACTCAAATTATATGGGAAATGAAGAATTAATAACAAATAAAATAGATAAAGATATAAAAACTTCTTTTGTTGGATATAATAAATTAATAGATGAGTCAGAAGTGGTAGTGCTAATAAATGATAATGAATTTGTATCTTCACTTGAAAAGGGAGATAAAGGGGTTATCGTTACAACTGAAACTCCATTCTATGCTGAAATGGGAGGTCAAGTTGGAGACAAAGGTGCTATAACTTGTGAAAACTTTAAAGCTATAGTTTATGATTGTAAGAAAAATATTTCTGGAAAAATACTTCATTTTGTAAAAGTTACTGAAGGTGAAATTAGTGTTGGAAATAAAGTTAAGCTTTCAGTAGATAAAGAAAGAAGAAACAAAATATGTAAAAACCATACTGCAACCCATATGCTACATGAGGCTTTAAAAGAAGTTTTAGGTGATCATGTAAATCAAAGCGGTTCATATGTTGATGATGGTAGATTAAGATTTGATTTTACACATTTTTCAGCAATGACAACAGATGAAATTAAAAAGGTTGAAAATAAATTGAATGAAGAAATAATGAAAGTTTATAATGTTTGCACTGATGTTATGACTATAGAAGAAGCAAAACAAAGTGGAGCAGTTGCATTATTTGATGATAAGTATTCAGAAGATGTAAGAGTTGTTTCTGTTGGTAAATTTAGCAAAGAACTTTGCGGTGGAACTCATGTTAAAAATTCTGGTGAAATAGGATTATTTAAAATTTTAAGTGAAAATGGAGTAGCTGCTGGAGTTAGAAGAATAGAGGCAACAACTGGTGAAGAATCTGTAAAATTTGTTGAAGAAAAAAATGAGTTATTAAAAGATGTTGCATCAATGTTAAAGTGCACAGAAAAAGATTTATTAAATAAAGTTCAAGGATTACTTCAAGAAATAAAAGAAAAAGAGAAGGAAGTTCAAGGATTAAAAAATAAATTATCAAGTGGATTAGAAGACGAATTATTAAATTTAGTAGAAGAATTTAATGGAGTAAAAACATTAGTTACTGCAGTAAAGGACATAGATGGAGACGGATTAAGAAGCCTTGCAGACAAATTAAGAGATAAACTTCAAAGTGGGGTAGTAGTTCTTGGTAGCGTATCAAATGATAAAGTTCAGTTTGTAGCTATGGCAACAAAAGATGTAACATCAAATGGAATTCATTGTGGAAAAATAATAAAAGAAGCAGCTACAGTAGCTGGTGGTGGCGGTGGTGGAAGACCAGACATGGCTCAAGCTGGTGGAAAACTACCTGAAAAATTAGATGAGGCAATTAATAAAGCTAAGGCAGTAATAGAAAGTTCTGTTAAATAGTGTACTTTTTACTTCCGATGATTTATAATATATATAACAATTATGAGAGTATAACTTTTTAAGTTTTACTCTCTATAATCCATATGGATAAGAAAGAGGGCGATTATAATGGATAACCAAAATACAGTTCAGTTTGATGGAGTAAGGGATAAGAAAGATATGACTAAGATGATATTGACTGACGTATATGATGCCTTAAAAGAAAAAGGTTATAATCCTGTTAATCAACTAGTAGGATATTTAATTTCAGGAGACCCAACATATATTACAAATTATAATGGAGCAAGAGCATTGGTTAGTAAACTAGAGAGAGACGATATATTAGAAGAAGTTTTAAAAGCTTATCTAGATATAAAATAAAAATGCCTTATTGGCATTTTTATTTTAATTTTTAAATGAAACTAATACAGTAATAAAATATAATAATATGTTATATATTTTATGATTAGGTTTACAAAAGACATTTAGTTAAAACCTCGTATGAAGTCTATGGCTTTCTGCATATTAAATGATAGAAAATTTACCAAAAAGAACTTAATATATAGTAGAAATAGATAAAAATTATAATGTATAAAAAATATTAAGAAAAAACATATATCTTAGAAAAAATAGTTAATAACTATTAAATAATCAATTATACATATTTATTTTTATAAATTAATTTTATATAATAGAGTAAAATTAAACTTACCTCATTTGAATTTATATATTGTAAATTTTATAAACGCAAAAAAATAATAAAGCCTTTTATTGTAGCTATAAAAAGAGTGAATTTTAAGATTTTAATAAAAGCTAACGAATAATTTATTTGAATTTATAAAGAAACTTTAATTAATAAAAGTACAGTTTAGAATCATACTTTGTATAGAAATATAAGTTCTAGGGTTAACGGACACGTCAAAATTTTGTTGTTATCTAAAAAGAGTAACACCGTTAAAAGTGAAGAAGAGTAAGTGTAATACCTATCAAATAACGTATTATTTCGTTAAAGTTAGAAAAATTCTCAGTTGATAAAGGAATAAATTAGGCTTCAACATAAGAAACTATAGGTAAAATATAAGAGTTTGAAATAAAATTTTAATCCATATAGCCTTTAGAATACCAAGTATATAGTAAAAAATTATTAAAGAATATATAAATAAAAAAGGAAGATATATAGAAATACAGGTTGAAATTTAAGTTTATTGAAAAACTTAAAAGTATTTTCATACAAAATTAAGTGTTGAATTTAGGGGAAAGAGATTACATAACTATTTTAGGGGGTTAAGTTTTGGAGAGAATAACTTTAAGAGTGAACTTAAAGTCCTAAAAATAAATAGAAATTTAAGCTTTTATCATAATATAAACAGATTAAAAAATATGAGAATTTGATTTTATATAATTATTAATATATATTAAATATATTAGGGAAGTAAAAATATATGAAAATTGTATTAACTCATGGTAAACATATTTAATTTGTCAGTAGAGATATTATGTGCGAAATTTTTATATTTTAAAAGATTGATTCTGTAATTAAAACGGTTTTGAAAATATATTGAATTTAGAGCGGAAATTTATTTAAACTAGTTTATTTATTATTAAAAAATATAAAGAGTATTAAGTTTTAAAACGTTAATTTAATTAATTTGAAATTTAGGTTTAAATTTAAAATAGAATATATGTTTTATAGATATTTATATCTAAAACATGATTAGGAGACTAAAATGGTGAGAATATTAGGATTAGATGTAGGGGATAGAACTATTGGAGTAGCAATAAGTGATCCCTTAGGTTTTACGGCCCAAGGAATAACTACAATCAGAAGAAAAGGGCTAGAATATGATATGAATGAATTGATGAAAATATGTAATGAATATAGTGTTGAAAAGATTGTTTCAGGTCTTCCTAAAAATATGAATGGTACTGTTGGAGAACAAGGTGAAAAAGTGAAGCAATTTTGCGAAGAGTTAAAAAAACATACAGATAAGCCAATAATATTTTGGGATGAACGTTTAACAACAGTAGCAGCACATAGAGTTATGCTAGAAGCGGATTTATCAAGAAGTAAAAGAAAAAAATTGGTAGATAAAATTGCAGCTACGTACATATTACAAGGATATCTAGATAGTATATAAAAAAAGGAGAGAATGAATATGGAAAATAAAATGGAAACAATAATGTTAATGGACGAAAATGGCAATGAAATAGAATTTGAAATTGTTGTAAAATTAGACATAGAGGATAAAGAATACGTTATAGTTACACCAGTTGAGTCTGATGAAGAGTATGATGTAGCGTTAAGAATAGAAGAAAGTGAAGATGGTGAACTTGTACTAGTACCAGTTGAAGAAGATGATGAATTAGCTTTAATTTCAGAAGCATATGAGGCACTAGAGTTAGAATAATAAAAGAGTATTATCATTTGAAAATTAATATCTTTGTAATAATGAAGATTTCTTTTAATATTAAATTTGTAAAATAAGGGTAAGCACTAGTTTTGTTAGTTGTAGAGGAGTTAAAATGGTTTAGCTTCTTAAATGAAATTTTCATTCATTGAAATTATCATATTAGAAAGATTTACCTATCTGTGAAATATAAATTATTTTAGAGAGGATGTAATATTTTGAGTATGTCTCATGAGAAAATTGAAGATTTAAAAGAGGTTTTAAAAGAAAAAGGATATAAATTAACTCCTCAAAGAAGAGCTATATTAAATGGCATAATAAATAGTGAAGGTAGTCATTTAACTGCAGAGGAGTTATATGACTTAGTAAGGATCGATTGTCCAGAGATAGGACTAGCGACAGTTTATAGAACAGTTCAACTTCTAGAAGAAATGGGAGTTGTTTGCAAATTGGATTTAGATGATGGAAGAAGTCGATATGAGCTTTGTCAAGGTGACGAGAATCATCAACATCATCATTTAATATGTAATGATTGCAATAAAGTTATTGAAGTTCAAGGGGATTTACTTGACGAAATAGAAGAAGTAATAGAAAAAAAATATAAGTTTAAAATAGAAAATCATAGTTTGAAATTTTATGGATTGTGTGAAGAATGTAATAAAAAATAGATGACAAATTAAGGTTTTTCATATTTTAGAAATTATTAATTAGTTAGGAAAAGATATATGGAGAATAAAAATGTACCGAATAATAAAACTACTGATGAAAATAAAGTAGTAAATAATAAGGCTATTGATGGAAATAAAGTAGTAGATAATAAGGTTAAAAATAGAGTGAGTTCTAATGGGGGTTTTAAAAAATATAGAAAACCTTATAGAACTTATAACAAAATAAATGATAAAGAAGAAAATATAACTGAAAAGACAGAAAAAATTAAAACTGAGAATGTAAACATAAGTAGTAGAAAAAAAACTGATGATAATTTAGTAGAGAAAAAGCAGTTTAAAAACTCAGTGCCAAAGGTAAAAAAAGATACAGTTATAAAAACTAACATTAAAACTAATAAAGATGTGACTAATAAAGAGTTAACAGAAAACCCAAATAAAAAAGCATATATGAAAAAAAATAAAGAAAAAGGAGGGGAGAAAGTGCGAAAAGAGAAAGATAAGATAAAAATTATACCTCTTGGAGGCTTTAACGAGATTGGAAAAAATCTTACTGTTATTGAGTATAAAAATGATATAGTTATAGTTGACTGCGGTTTAAAGTTTCCTGATGATGACATGTTAGGGATCGATGTTGTAATACCAGATGTCACTTATCTTTTGAAAAATAAAGATAGAGTTAAAGGTATATTTTTAACTCATGGTCATGAAGACCATATAGGGGCATTACCCTATATATTAAAACAAATAAATGTACCTGTATATGGGACTAAGTTAACTTTAGGAATTGTTCAAATAAAACTTAAAGAACATGGTATTTTAAGTACGGTTGATTTAAAATATATAAAACCTAAAGATATAGTTAAACTTGACAACGTATCAGTAGAGTTTATAAGGACTAGTCATAGTATAGCTGATTCAGTTGCTATAGCAGTTCATACCCCAGCAGGAGTAGTACTTCATACTGGAGATTTTAAGATAGATTATACTCCAATAGATGGATGTGTAGCGGATTTAGCTAGGTTTGCAGAACTTGGTAAAAAAGGTGTTGCAGTAATGTTAGCTGATAGTACTAATGTTGAACGACCAGGGTACACAATGTCAGAAAGTACTGTAGGAGAAAGCTTTGAAAATATATTCTTTTCAGCTAAAGGAAGAATCATAGTAGCTACATTTGCTTCAAATATTCATAGGATACAGCAAATAATCCAAGCTGCAAGTAAGTATGGAAGAAAAGTAGCTGTTTCAGGAAGAAGTATGGAAAATATAATGGCAGTAGCTATAGAACTTGGATATATAAAAATTGATAAAGAGACATTAATCAACGTTGATGCCATATCTAAGTATAATGATAATCAGGTAGCTATAATTACAACTGGAAGCCAAGGAGAACCTATGTCAGCGCTTTCAAGAATGGCAGCATCCGAGCATAAAAAAGTAAATATACAAGAAGGTGATACTGTTATAATATCAGCAACACCAATACCTGGAAATGAAAAATTAGTATCTAAAGTTATAAATCAATTGTTTAAAAAAGGTGCAGATGTTATATATGAAGCATTAGCTGATGTTCATGTATCTGGGCATGCTTGTCAAGAAGAATTGAAACTAATGCATACATTAGTTAAACCTAAGTTTTTTATACCTGCTCATGGAGAATATAGACATTTAAAACAACATGGTGAACTTGCTGTTAAGTTAGGAATGCCAGAAAGAAATGTATATTTAGGAGAGAATGGTGATGTTATTGAACTCTCAAGAGATTCTATAAGAAAAGTATCATCTGTTACATCGGGTCAGGTGTTTGTTGATGGATTGGGTGTAGGTGATGTAGGTAATATAGTTTTAAGAGATAGAAAACATTTATCACAGGATGGAATACTTACAGTAGTTGTTACAATTGAAAAAGATACATGTACAGTCATAGCAGGTCCAGATATAATCTCAAGAGGATTTGTATATGTTAGAGAATCTGAAGATTTAATGGATGGAGCAAGAGAACTTGTTAAACAAGTATTAAAAGAATGTGAAGAAAATAAAATTAAAGAATGGCCAACTATAAAAGGTAATATAAGAGAGGTATTAAGAGGATATCTTTATGAAAAAACTAAAAGAAGACCTATGATATTACCTATAATAATGGAAGTTTAAAAAAATAAGCTGTATAAAAATAGAACTTAATTTCTATTTTTATACAGTTTTAGTTTTATAATTTTTATTACAAGTTATAAGTGATAGTTAAAAAGAAAAATAATAGATTAATCATATAGAAATATAATTTACTTAAAAAATAAAGAGTTATATTAAAAATAAAAGCTAATAATTATAAAATATGAATGTGAATTAAAAAAATCATAATTCAACATAGAAAGAAAAAATAAAATTAAAATTTAGAAAAAAGAATGAAAAAAAATAAAAAAAATCAAATTTAAAATTGTAAAGTTTGAAAAAAGACAAATTACATAGGAGATAATTAAAATATTAAATATTTAAATTAAAAATAAAAAAATATGTTCTATTTAAAAAAATAAAGAGACTAATAACATTATTAGTTATGAGAAAAAATTAAAACATATAAATTAAACTAAGTTTAATTGTTTAGAAAAAATATATAAACATGATAAAAAATTGAAATCTAACTTAAATTTTTAGGGGAATTATGTTAAAAATAAAGTGCAAGTTTATTTTTAATACAATTGTTGAACAAGTAAAAATATAGTTAGTTGTAAATTTAAATTTATAATTGATTAAATTAAAAGAAATATTTTAATATATAAGAGATAATAAAAGATTAATGGTAGTATTGCAAAAAAATTCAAAGAAAATTTAACTAAAATTTAGCTAATTGAATAAATATATATATTGAAATTGCTTTAAAAGTTATTAAGTTATTAATTATTATTATATTTAGGCATAAAAGTGTGGTTTAAAACAGTTATATTGTGTATTTTAGTTGAATTTTATATAAAATTAGAATAAAATTAAGTGATAATGTATAATAAAATATTTTTTGTCAAAAATTTATATGTGAGAAGAAATTTAGAACTTAATATAAACATTACAACATTGACTTTTATTAAACATAATATTAGAATAGGTATAGTTAATTTAAATTGGGTACAAGAGCCGTATCCAATTTTATTTTGTACGTGATTTGTAGAAAAAAGAAGAAATTTGGAGGAAATTTAATGGATAAAATAACTAGAGATGATATAAGAAATATAGCTATAATAGCTCACGTTGACCATGGTAAAACAACATTAGTTGATGCGTTATTAAGACAAAGTAAAGTTTTTAGAGATAATGAGAAAGTTCAAGAAAGAGTAATGGATTCAAACGATTTAGAAAAAGAAAGAGGAATCACTATACTTTCTAAAAATACAGCAGTTCATTATGAAGATGTAAAAATCAACATTATAGATACACCTGGACATGCTGACTTCGGTGGAGAAGTTGAGAGGGTTTTAAAAATGGTAGATAGCGTTCTACTAGTTGTAGACTCTTATGAAGGTGCAATGCCACAAACTAAGTTCGTTCTTAAAAAAGCTTTAGAGCTTGAATTAAAACCAATAGTTGTAATAAACAAAATAGACAAACCAAACGAAAGAGCAGCTGAAGTTATAGATGAAGTGTTTGACTTATTTGTTGAGCTTGGAGCTTCAGATGAGCAATTAGATTTTACTGTAATATATGCTTCTGCTAGAGATGGAATTGCTAAAGCAGAATTAGAAGATGAATCAGATAACATGGAAGCTTTATTCAAAGCTATAATTGAACATGTAGATCCACCAAAAGGATACGTAGATATGCCACTACAAATGCTGGTAACATCTTTAGATTACAATGAGTATGTTGGAAAAATTGGTATAGGTAAAGTGGAAAGAGGTACTGTAAAGAAAAACCAAACTGTAGCAGTAATGAGAAAAGATGGTACAGTTAAAAATGTTAAAGTATCTAATGTATATACATATAACGGATTGAAAAGAGAAGAAACTGAAGAAGCTAAACTAGGTGATATAGTTGCAGTATCAGGAATTGCAGATATAAATATAGGAGAAACAATAGCAGATGCACAAAATCCAGAAGCACTTCCATTTGTAGAAATAGATGAGCCAACATTAAGCATGAACTTTATTGTTAACAATTCTCCATTTGCAGGTCAAGATGGTGAGTTTGTAACATCTAGACATTTAAGAGATAGACTTATGAAAGAACTTGAAACAAACGTAAGTTTAAAAGTTGAAGAAACTGATTCAGCTGATTCATTTAAAGTAAGTGGAAGAGGAGAACTTCACTTATCAATATTAATAGAAACTATGAGAAGAGAAGGATATGAGTTCCAGGTTTCTAAACCAACAGTTATATTTAAAAGTGAAAATGGAAAGAAATTAGAGCCAATAGAGCACTTAACAATAGACGTTCCAGAAGAATTCATGGGAGTAGTTATGGAAAAGCTAGGACCTAGAAAAGCAGAAATGTTAAATATGACTAGTGCTATAAATGGATATACAAGACTTGAGTTCACAGTGCCATCAAGAGGTCTTATAGGATTCAGAAACGAATTTATGACTGATACAAAAGGTAATGGTATAATGAACAGTATATTAGAAGGATATGAGCCATTTAAAGGTGAAATTTCTGAAAGAAGCAGAGGTTCATTAGTTGTATTTGAGAATGGAGAATCTGTAACATACGGATTAGTTAATGCTCAAGAAAGAGGAGTATTATTTATAGGAGCTGGAATGCCTGTATATCAAGGAATGGTAGTTGGAGAATGTTCAAGAAATGAAGATATAGAAGTTAATGTTTGTAAGAAAAAACATCTTTCAAATACAAGAGCATCTGGTTCTGACGAGGCATTAAAATTAATAACACCAAGAGATATGTCATTAGAACAATGTTTAGAGTTTATAGCTTCAGATGAATTAGTAGAAGTTACACCAAATAACATAAGATTAAGAAAAAGAATTTTAGACCCAGCAATGAGAAAAAGAGCGGCAAAAAAATAAATAATAGAATAATAATGGGGTGAGTCTGTGAAAAAAGGTGTTATTATATCTAGTTTATGCCTAGTGGGGATATTAGTATTAGGAGGAGTCTTTTATAGTCATACTATAAAAGACCCTTTTAAAACAAATGAAGATTTTATAATTGAGGTACAACAAGGGGACAATTTATATAGTGTTATATCAAAATTAAAAGATGAAGGCAAATTAAAAAATGTAATAATTCCTAAAATATATATAAAAAATTTGGAAAATAAACCAGATATTAAACCAGGTGAATACAAAATAAATAAAAATAGTTCCTTGCAGGAGTTTTTATCAGTTTTAGAAGATGCTACTTTAGATCAGAGTAAAGTTCAAATTACAATTCCAGAGGGGCACGATATAACCCAGATAGCATCAATTTTACAGGAAGAAGGTATAATAGAAAAAGAAACTTTCTTAGAATCATTTAAGAATTATGCCGTTCCAACGTATATAAAAGCTGATGATAAGGTGAAATATTCCATGGAAGGATTTTTGTTTCCGGATACGTATACTTTTAAAAAAGGAAGTAGTGGAGACGAAATCATAAAAATTATGAATGATAGATTTAATGAAGTAATAAAGGAAATTACAAATGATAAAAAACTTTCAGATGATGAGCTATATAAAATAGTTACTATGGCGTCTATAGTTGAAAGAGAAGCTAGCAACCCAGAAGAAAGGGATGTTGTAGCATCAGTTTTTTATAATAGAATAGATAAAAATATGAAATTTCAATCATGTGCTACAGTACAATATGCATTAGGTGAACACAAAGAAAAATTGTATGAAAAAGATTTAATAGTTGAATCTCCTTATAATACATATTTAGTTGATGGTATGCCAATAGGACCTATAAGCAACCCAGGCAAAGAGTCTTTAAAAGCTGCAATTAATCCTAAATCAACTAACTATTTGTATTTTGTATCAAATAATGACGGAACACATTTTTTTACAGATGATTACAATGAATTTTTAAAAGTTAAAGAAAAAACCCAAGGTTTTTAAAAGGATTATTTAGTCTATTATTAACAATCTAAGAAGATGGAGGATATTTATGAGTGGAGTTACTTATGAATACATGGAAAATTATTTAAGAAGTCTTATCCCGGATGATATCGGTATTTTAAAAGAAATGCATGATTTTGCAATGGAAAATAAAGTGCCAATAATTCAAAAGGAAGGGGCTAAGTTTTTACAATTTATGGTTAATTTTAAAAAACCTAAAAGAATTTTAGAACTTGGAACTGCCATAGGTTACTCCTCTATTTTAATGAATTTAGCATCAGGAGGTAGTTGTGAAATTACAACTATTGAAAGAGATGAAAATATGTTAAAAATAGCAAGTGAAAATATAGAAAAGTATGGTTTGAAAGATAAGATAACAGTGCTTCCAGGAGATTGTTTAGAAGTTTTAGAAAAGCTAAATGATAAATATGATATGATATTTATGGATGCAGGTAAGGGCCATTACAATCATTTTTTACCTCATTGCTTAAGGCTATTAGAAAAAGATGGTATAATTGTTGCAGATAATGTTCTTTTTAGAGGGATGGTAGCCTGTAATGATCTTGTTAAAAGAAGAAAAATAACTATAGTTAAGAGGATGAGAAGTTACTTGGATATGGTTTCAAGTGATGAAAACTTAGTAACAACAGTAATACCAATGGGAGATGGTATTGCACTTACTGTAAGGAGGAATGAAAATGATAAGACCAGAGATATTAGCTCCAGCAGGTAATTTAGAAAAACTAAAAACTGCTATAAACTTTGGTGCAGATGCAGTATATTTAGGTGGAAGTAAACTAAATTTAAGGGCATTTGCAGATAATTTTTCCAATGAAGAGTTAAAAGAGGGTATAAAATATGCCCATGATAGAGAGAAAAGAGTTTATGTAACATTAAATGTTTTCCCTCATAATGAAGACTTAGAAGGCTTAGAGGAATATCTTAAAGAACTTTATGAGTTAGGAACTGATGCTATAATCGTTTCAGATCCAGGAATTATCATGACCGCAAGAGAAGTTGTACCAGAACTAGAAATACACTTAAGTACTCAGGCTAATAATGTGAATTATAAGTCTGCTATATTCTGGCATAAACAAGGGGTTAAAAGAATAGTTTTAGCAAGAGAATTGACATTAGAAGAAGTTGCAGGTATTAAAGATAAAATACCAGAAAGTTTAGAATTGGAAATATTTGTACATGGTTCTATGTGCATGTCTTATTCTGGTAGATGTTTATTATCAAATTATATGACAGGAAGAGATTCTAATAGAGGTGCTTGTGCTCAACCTTGTAGATACAAGTATAAACTTGTTGAAGAAAAACGAAATGAAGAGTACTTCCCAATAATGGAAGATGATAGAGGAACATACATAATGAATTCGAAAGATTTATGTATGATAGAGTATATTCCTGAACTTGTTAAAACTGGTTCAGTTTCATTAAAAATTGAAGGAAGAATGAAGAGTGCTTATTATGTTGCAACTGTAGTTAAAGCGTATAAAGAAGCTTTAGATACATATATGAAAGATCCAGAGGGATATGAATTTAATCCTAAGTGGTTACAGCAATTAGATAGACCAAGTCACCGAAAATATTATACAGGATTCTATTTAGGAGATAAGGATAGTCAAATATATGAATCTTCTTCTTATATTAGAAATTATGATATAATTGGAATTGTTAAAGATTTTAATAAAGAAGAAGGCATAGCAACTATAGAACAAAGAAATAAAATTTTTGATAATGATACTGTGGAAGTCTTAAGACCTGTTGGTGATAATATAGAAGTGAAACTAACAGAAATGAAAGATGAAAATGGTAAAGAAATAGAGTCAGCACCTAGTGCTCAAATGATATTTAATGTGAAAGTTGATACTGAATTAGAAAAAAATGACATACTTATAAAGGCCAAGGAGGAAAAAAAGTAATGAGCCGACCAGTTTTAATAGGAATTACCGGCGGAACGGGTTCTGGAAAGAGCACTATTGCAAAGGAAATATATAAAAAGTTCGGAGAAAATTGCATAGCAATGATAGAGCAAGATTCTTATTATAAAGATCAAAGTCATTTAACTTCAGAAGAAAGAGTTAAAACTAACTATGATCATCCAAATGCATTTGATACAGAGTTATTAATTCAGCAATTACAAAGTCTTATAGATGGAGAGAGCGTAGAAAAGCCAATATATGATTTTGAAATTCATAATAGAAAAAGTGATGAAACAGTAAGAGTTGAATCAAGAGATATAATTATTGTTGAAGGAATATTAGTTCTTCAAGAAAAAAATCTAAGAGATATGTTAGATATAAAAATATATGTAGACACTGATGCAGATGTTAGATTTATAAGAAGAATGGTAAGAGATGTTAAAGAAAGAGGAAGAACAATAGATTCTGTTATAACTCAATATTTAACAGTTGTAAAGAAAATGCATGAAGAGTTTACTGAGAACACTAAAAAATATGCAGATATAGTAATTCCAGAAGGTGGCCATAATAAAGTTGCCATAGACATAATAAACGCTAATATAGATCAAATATTACAACAGAAAAATAATTAACATTAATTAGGAATAGAACACTTTACTATAGTCAATAATTTGATTATGGTGAGGTGTTTTTTTATGAGAAGAAAAAGAAAAGTAAAAAAAATTTATAGTTATAAAAAATATGATTTTAAGAAAACTATTAAAAATAGAATTTATATATTAACAGTAATATTTACTGCCATATATTTAGGGTTAATATGTAGGTTGTACTATATTCAAAATTATAAAGATAATACCTATGCTGTTATGGCAGATAAACAATATTATTATGAAGAAAAAATAAGTAATATAAACTATAAACTTTTAGATAGAAATAATGAAGAATTATTTAACTATGAAAATAAATATTATATAGTTGTAGATCCTATGACATTTATAAATATGAATAATAATACTGATGATAATAGTATTAAAACTGTAATGTATATATTGAGAAATTATGACAAGGAATATGACTTATATCAAATACCATATATGGATAAAAGCAAAAAATATACTTATGAAGTAGATAAAGAGACTTATAAAAAAATTAAAAATTACACTGATGTAAATGGAATTTATGGGTATATAAGTAAAAATGCATTAATAGAAAAAAATTGGAAGTTAGAAAATATTATAGCATCTCCTAAAAATTATGATGATGAAAAATTTAAGGATAAGGATTCTCTTGAGATGGAGATATATAATATGACAAAAAATAATAAATTTCCCGAAGTAGTTTATGAAAAGGATGTAAATGGCAAAATAATAGATGAAAAATTTCTTGAGTCAAATGAAAATATAAATGTTAAGCTAACTATTAATAAGAATGTTGAAACTTTAATAGAAAATGTTTTAAAAAGTGATTTGTTAAAAAAATATCCTCAAGTAGGTGTATGTTTAGTAGAAAGTAGTACTGGGGAGGTTCTCTCTATGTGTCAAAAGGATGATAATATTTCTAATGTAAACATAGGTGTGCCAAGTAATAATGGATTTTTAGTTGGATCTGTGTTTAAAACTATTGTTCTAGAAGGAGTATTAGATAGGGAGAGTCATTCATTAAAAGAAATTTTTGATATGAAGCACATATTTCCTAAAAGCAATGAACATAAAAGTAGATATAATTTAAGTGAAGCATATTTATATTCATCCAATGATATTTTTGCTCAATTAGGTTGGGATTTAGGCAGCGATACTATGATTGATTATGCTGAAAAACAAGGACTAACAAGTAAAGTTTTGGGGTTATCAGACGAAAAATGTGGAACCTTCGACAATATTGATGATAAAGAAAATATAGGTTTTATAACTAATACATCTATAGGTCAAACTTTAAGAACAACACCAATAGCATTAACATCCATTCCAAGTGTAGTAGTTAATAATGGGATTTATATAAAGCCAAATATAATAAAGGGATATATTGATAATAAAAATAATATAATTCAAGATAATGAAGTAGAAAAAACACAAGCGATAAATGTTAAAACAGCTAATTTACTAGAAAAAGAAATGATTAAAGTAATAAAATCTACAGATGGAACAGGGAGAAATGCAGATGTTGAAGGGGTAAACATGGGAGGAAAAACTGGAACAACTGAATATTTTATTAAAGGAAAAGAATATTCAGATGGATGGTTTGCAGGTTTTTTTGAGTATGAAGATAAATATTATTCATTAGTAGTATTTATACCTGAAATAGATATTAAAGAGGATGCAGGTGGAAGAACTTCTGCACTAGTGTTTAAAAAAATAGTAGAGGAGCTAACAAGTAAAAAAGTTTTATAAATCACAAGAAACAGCTTAAAAATAATTAGTAATTTTATTTTCAAGCTGTTTTTCTTTTGTACATATAAGTAAAAATATATACTAATTTGTAGAAAATTAATATATGAGTCTAAAATGAAAAATATTAAAAATTAATTTTTAAATTTTTTAAGGTGGACAGGCTACTTTTTAATACAATCATCATATTATTATAATAAGCACTATTAGGGGGAACAACTATGGTTTTCTTCAATTGGTTTCTTAATGTAATTGGAGAAGTTACGTTACTGACAGCCTATGTATCTGGAAGTAGTTCTTTTCCGCAGCCGTTAAATGACAAGGAAGAAAAAATTTACTTACAAAGATTTAAGGAGGGAGATTTAGAAGCTAAAAATGTTCTAGTAGAAAGAAATTTAAGGCTGGTAGCTCATATAGTAAAAAAATATTCATTTCCAGGAAAAGAAGTGGATGATTTGATTTCTATAGGTACAGTAGGTTTAATAAAAGCTATCGATTCTTTCGATATGTCAAAAGGAACAAGACTTGCAACTTATGCAGCAAGGTGCATAGAAAATGAAATATTGATGTTAATTAGAAATAATAAAAAGACAAAAGGAGAAGTATATCTTCAAGATCCAATAGGTGTAGATAAAGAAGGTAATGAAATTTCATTGATGGATATATTAAGTAGCGATAAGGATTCTATTGCAGATATAGTTGAAAATAAGATACAAGTTAAAAAACTTTATTCAAAGATTAATACAACATTACAAGAGCGAGAAAGGTTAATAATAGAAATGAGATATGGACTTACAGATGGTAAATCAAAGACACAAAGGGAGATTGCTCAAATATTAGGAATATCAAGGTCATATGTATCTAGAATAGAAAAACGAGCATTAAAAAAACTATTAAAGGAATTAAATAGTTCGGAAAAACAAAAAAAATAATTTGATAAACTAAATTAATTTAGAGTGTATATTTATTAAAAATATTTTATATTTATAATAAAATTACGAAGTAATTTGCAAAACATATTTGTAATAAGATATAATTTGTTTATATTATGTTATAGATAGGTGGCAAGAAAATGTATAGTGGATTGCTTGGAAAAAATATAAAATATAGTCTTTCTCCATTAATTCATAATGAAAAATATAAAGAAGATAATATACCATTAGAATATAAAATATTTGATGTAGATGAAAATAATCTTGATATATTTATTAATAAGGCTAAAAAAGAGTTGGTAGGTTTTAATGTAACTATTCCATACAAAGAATCTATTATAAAATATCTAGATAGTATTGAATATCCAGCAAATAAGATAGGTGCAGTGAATACAGTAGTAAATGTAAATTCTAAACTAATTGGTTATAATACAGATTATTTTGGATTTATATCAAGCTTAGAAAAAGAAAATATTAAACTAGAAGGTAAAAATGCTTTAATTATAGGTAGCGGTGGAGCAGCAAAAGCAATTATTTATGCTCTTAGAGATTTGAAAATAAAAAGTATAGATATTGCACTTAGAAATGAAAAAAGCATAAGAGAACATAAAGCTTATATTAGTAAAACTATAAATATACATGAGGAATTTGATTTAACAGAATATGATATAGTTATAAATTGTACTCCAATTTCAGGTGCAAATCATCCTAATGAAACACCAATAAATATAAAAAAATGTAATTCTAAAAAAATATTCTATGATCTAAATTATGAACCCCAAAATACACTTTTTATGAAAATTGGAGAAGAATATGGTTGTCGCGTATTAAATGGTTATAGTATGCTTTTGCATCAGGGATATAAAGCGATTAAAATATGGAAAAAATATTTAAAAGAGAACACATAATTATTGTGTTCTCTTTTAACATGAAAAAAATGTAAATTTATAATTGAACTTATTATGTATTAAGGATATAATTTTAAGTGTGATAAAGATTAAATATTCTTTAATTTTGGTGATTTTCCTTGGAAATATACGAAGTTTTTTAAATTTAAAATTTTATTCTATAATTAAGGATTAAAAATAAAAATTTAATTAATTAGTATTAAAGTGAAATATTGCATTTTACTTGTAAAGCAATTATACTGAAAATAGGATGTTTATATTTATATATAAACATTTTATAAAAAGTTAATTAAGATTAAAGGAAAAGAGGATTTCTTGTTGAATATGTACTTTTGAAGCTTCTCTTAAAAGGGGGGTAATTTAAGTGAACAATTACATAGTTGGAATAGACATTGGTGCATCAAAAATATGCGGTGTAGTTGGAAATTTAGATAGTGCAGGAAAGCTTCAAGTTCTAGGTGTAACTACAAGCAAATGTAATGGTGTGAGAAAATCTGGAGTTTCAGATTTTGAAAATACATCCAATGCAATCAAAGATGTAGTAACCCAGCTAGGAAATATTATCAATACTAATATACATGGTGTGTATATATCTATACCGGTATCTTTATGTGGAGTAATTGAAAAAAGAGAGATATTGACTTTATCTTCCCAAGATAGAGAGATAACCAGTGAAGATATTGAAAATCTAAAAGAGTTAATAAGACTAGAGGTTAAACAGTCTACCAATAAAGAAGTTATAAAAATAAATCTTTTGGAATTTAAGATAAATGATGTTGGTAACATAAATAATCCTCTAGGGTTGTTAGGAAAAAATTTGGAGGTGGTTTCACAGGTAATAGTTGCATCTAAAGAAATTGTGGACCTTTATAAAAAACCAGTGGAAGACATAGGTATTAAAGTTTTAGGATTTACAGTTGATTGTTTAGGTGTATGCAAAGATACATTAAGTGAAACTGATGTACAAGATGGAGTAGCAATTATAGATATTGGAGCAGAAACATCAGATGTTGTAATATATATAAAAAATAAATTAGAATATGTTGCAAGCATTGGTCTAGGCGGAGATACTATAACGAATGATATAGCTATTTGTTTAAAGATTTCTAAAGATGATGCTGAAAGCTTAAAGATAAAAAGTGGACGTATTTATAAAGAAAACATCGATATTGGAGAAAAAATAAAGATCTATTCTTTAAAAGATGGACAAACTATAGAAATAGACTATGTTATGTTAGTGGAAATAATTTATGAAAGAGTTAAAGAGATAATCAAGTTAATCAAAGAAGTTTTGGTTGATTCTGGATATTATAATCAAATTAAAACTGTTGTTTTATGTGGTGGAGGTGTTTCGCTTTATAGAGGAATAACTGATTTAATTGAAAAAGTGGTAGAAAAAGAATGTAGAGTAGTTACGCCTTCATATGTAGGAGTTGCAAATCCAATCTACACAATAGCAACAGGAATAATAAAGGAATTGTCTTTACAATTAAACAATGATATTGAAAAAGAAGCAGATAATAAAGTAGTAATTCAAAAAGATGAACAATTAAAGAAGAATAAGGATGACATTAAATTTTTATCCAAATTTAAAGCGTTTTTATCAGATTTTTTCTAATGAGGAGGTAGTATTGTGCTAGATTTTGATGTTCAAGACAGGGAGTTATGCAATATAAAGGTTATTGGATGTGGAGGCGGAGGAAACAACGCTGTAAATAGAATGATTGAGGAAGGCTTGAAAAATGTTGAGTTTATAGGAATTAACACTGATAAACAAGCGTTAGCATTATCAAGAGCTACAGAAAAGATACAATTAGGAGAAAAGCTTACTAGAGGATTAGGAGCTGGTGCTAATCCTGAAATTGGAAGAAAAGCAGCGGAAGAAAGTAAGGAAGAAATAATTCAATTGTTAAAAGGTGCGGACATGGTGTTCATAACTGCTGGAATGGGTGGCGGAACAGGAACTGGTGCAGCTCCAGTTGTAGCAGAAATAGCAAAGTCTATGGGAATATTAACAGTTGGTGTTGTAACAAAGCCATTTTCATTTGAAGGTAGAAAAAGAATGTTACATGCAGAGCAAGGTATTAAGGCTCTTAAGGAATCTGTAGATACATTAGTTACAATTCCAAACGAAAGACTTTTAACTATGGTAGATAAAAAAACTACTTTAGTTGATTCTTTTAGAAAAGCAGATGATGTTTTAAGACAAGGTGTTCAAGGTATATCTGACTTAATAACAATACCTGGAATAATTAATTTAGACTTTGCTGATATTAGTACAATAATGTTAGACAAAGGTCTTGCTCACATGGGTGTTGGATATGGAAACGGTGATAATAGGGCACAAGAAGCTACTAGAGAGGCTATATCAAGTCCTCTATTAGAAACATCAATTGTTGGAGCGACAGGTGTATTGTTGAACATTACAGGCGGAGCAGATTTATCATTACTAGAGATAAATGAAGCAGCACAAATAGTTCAAGAAGAGGCAGATCCAGATGCTAATATTATATTCGGTGCAGTTATTGATGAAAGTTTAAACGACGAAATAAGAATTACTGTTATAGCAACAGGATTTGAATTAGATGAAGCATCAAAACCATCTCCAACTCAACAGCAAGCAAGCAGAACTGAAATGCCATCTAGAGGTATAATAAATAGTCAAATTCAGCCACAACAACAAGAAGAAGAGGCTGCAGCTACAAAGACTGTAGAAGAACCTGAATTGGATTATTCAGTTCCAACTTGGCTAAGAAGAAGTGGAAGATAATATAAGAAGATAATATAAATAATAAAAGAGAAGAAACTTTAGTTTCTTCTTTTTTTTATGCCTATATTAACAAAAGATTAATTATTTTTTATTCCCATATAAGTTTAAGAATTTACTATTTTTTTGATGATATTAAGAAGCTTTGTATATATTGATAAAGGAAAAAGTGAAAATACTATGCAATTTGACGAAAAAGACAATTAATATAGAAAAATACAGTGGTGAGTTTTTACAAAATTTACCATGACATATATGTATAATAAAGATAAAGGAGTGAGTAAATTTGGTTTTATATTTAGATGTACTAATATTAGAAAACTTTTTAGTAAATTTATTTCTACTTCAAATAACATTTCGAACTATTAAAAAACGATGTGCTTTGAAACGACAGATACTATCTGCATTTTTAGGAAGTTTATATGTAATTGTCATAGTTTTTCCAGAACTGAGATTTTTAAATAACAAAATAACAAGCGTTTTGGTGGCATTTCTAATGATTTTAATTTGTGTTGATAGTAAAAAATTTTATTTAAAAGGAACTTTGATTTATATAGGATATTCTATGGTTTTAGCAGGGACTACATTTTATTTTTCTATAGGCAATAAAGGGGTTAATAATTATATATTCAAATTTAATTACAAGAAATTAGCTTTATCAATAATGGTTATTTATTTAATTATTGATAGATTAGTTTTTTATATAAAGGATAGAAAGCTAATGCATCAGTGTATATATGAGGTAGATGTTTTGATAAAAGAAAAAAATATAAAATTTAAAGGTTTTTTAGATACAGGAAATGAACTTAGGGAGCCTATAACGAATTTGCCAGTTATAGTAGTTCAAAAAAATATATTAGAGGGGGTAGATATAAAAGATTATATAAAATATTCAATAACCTATTCAGTAGTAAATGGGAATTTAGGAAAATTGCAAGGGTTTAAGCCAGACAGTGTGACCATTGATGAAAATGGACAAAAAATAACTAAAGAAGTAATTTTAGCATACTGTGATAATCAATTAAGCTATAGCAAAGACTATGGTGCACTATTACCAAGGGGAATTTTAGTTTAATAGAGGAGGGGTATTTTTGAAGTTAAAGGTGTTTTTAAAAAGGATTGTTGAAAAGGTAAGTAGTTTTTTAGGTAAGTTTAAATTTTTAAAAAATAATATATATTATATCGGTGGAAGTGATGCATTACCACCACCACTTACCAAGGAAGAAGAAGAGGAATTGGTAAGACAGTTGGTAGGTGGAGATGAAAATATAAGAGCGACTTTAATAGAAAGAAACTTGAGATTGGTTGTTTATATAGCAAGAAAATTTGAAAATACAGGAGTTAATGTTGAGGATCTAATTTCAGTTGGAACTATAGGACTCATTAAAGCTGTAAATACTTTTGATCCAGAGAAAAAAATAAAGCTTGCTACATATGCATCCAGATGCATAGAAAATGAGATTTTAATGTATTTAAGAAGGAATAGTAAAATAAAAACAGAAATATCTTTTTATGAGCCACTAAATATAGATTGGGATGGTAATGAATTATTGCTATCAGATATTTTAGGAACTGAAAATGATATTGTATATAATCTTATAGAAGATGAAGTGGATAAACAATTATTGTTATTGGCAATGGATAGGTTAAACGATAGGGAAAAAGAAATTGTAGAATTAAGATTTGGATTAAATGGATGCAATGAAAAAACACAAAAAGAAGTTGCTGATATGCTAGGAATATCACAATCTTATATATCTAGACTTGAAAAAAGAATAATAAAAAGATTGAAAAAAGAAATTAATAAAATGTTATAAGGTTTGTCCCGAGTATAAAAATTATTACATCAGGAAATAATTAAAATGCAATTACTCTGAAGGGAATGATGACCTTATGATAATAAACAAAGTAGAAATATGTGGAGTAAATACATCGAAATTGCCAGTATTAAAAGAAAAGGAGATGAGAGAACTACTTTTTAAAATGCAAAATGGAGATGACAGCTGTAGAGAAAAATTTATCAAATGCAATTTAAGACTAGTTCTTAGTGTTATACAAAGGTTTAATAATAGAGGTGAGAATGTAGATGATTTATTCCAAGTTGGGTGCATAGGTCTTATAAAAGCAATTGATAACTTTGACTTAAGTCAAAATGTAAAATTTTCTACTTATGCTGTGCCTATGATTATTGGAGAAATTAGGAGGTATTTAAGGGATAATAACTCAATTAGAGTTAGTAGATCTCTTAGAGATATTGCATACAAGGCACTCCAAGTTAGAGATAGACTAGTAAATAAGGATAATAAAGAACCTACAGTATCTCAAATAGCTAAAGAATTAGAGATACCTAAGGAAGAAGTGGTTTTTGCTTTAGATGCTATACAAGATCCAGTTTCGTTATTTGAACCGATTTACCATGATGGAGGAGATGCCATTTATGTTATGGATCAAGTAAGTGATAGTAAAAATTTAGATGATAGTTGGCTTGAAAATATATCTATAAAAGAAGCAATGAAGAAGTTGACTGCTAGAGAAAAATTAATATTAAATTTAAGATTTTTTGATGGCAGAACTCAAATGGAGGTAGCAGACGAAATTGGAATATCTCAAGCTCAAGTATCAAGATTAGAAAAAACAGCATTAAAACATATGAGAAAATACGTTTAGAGCCTAAAAAGGCTCTATTTTTTTATAAATGTAATATAAGTTTTGGTATTAACATATAAATAGTACAAGCTAGTTAGTATAGAATTAAAACTATAAAATTATCTATTCCAAAACTTGGATACCTAAAATAGTGAGATATGCTCTGAATCACTTAGAATTCAACACTGTATCTTGCATAAAAATATTTTAAAGTTATTGAATAAATTTAAATAAAGCACTAAATAAAGGAGTGGGAGATGAATGGAAAATTCAATGTATGCTATAAATAGTTTAAAAATGATGGAGGTAATAGATATAAACACTGGGGCTAAACTTGGATTTATAAAGGATTTAAGAATAAATTGTGATGAGTATAGAGTAACATCAATAGTACTTCCTACTCAAAAGACTGGATGGTTTATGAAGAATACTGACATAGAAATACCTTGGGAAAAGATAAAGAAAATAGGACTGGACGTAATATTAGTTGATGGCGATGGAATAATAAGTTTTGATGAATAAAATAAATTTATGAAAATTTTATAGAAATTTATTTTAATATGTGTATAATAAGAATATAATAAATTCTTTAGGAAAGTAGTGAATTGATGTGAGATGTCCATTTTGTAGTAGCGAAGACAGTAAAGTTGTAGATTCTAGATCAACTGAAGATAATTTGGCTATAAGAAGAAGAAGAGAATGTCTTTCTTGTAATAAAAGGTATACTACATATGAAAAAATAGAAGAAATGCCTATACTAGTAATTAAAAGAGGTCAACATAGGGAATTTTTTAATAGAGAAAAGTTAATAAGAGGTATAGTTACTGCTTGTCAAAAGAGACCAGTAACGAGGGCCATTATAGAAGATATAGCTAATGATATAGAGAAAAGTTTAAATAATAAAATGATGGTAGAAATAAAATCAGAAGAATTGGGAGAAATGGTCCTTGAAAAATTAAAGTATATAGATGAAGTAGCATATGTTAGGTTTGCATCTGTATATAGACAGTTTGATGATATAGATACTTTTATTCAGGAAATTGATAAATTAAGAAATTTAAAATAAAACACTATAATTTTTGTAGTGTTTTATTTTTATATAAAAAATCTAAAATCAATAATTAACTTATATATTTTGTTTTAATATAGTTTTTAGAAAAAAGGGGAAGATAAAATGGAAATTAAAAATATAAATGGCTATGAATTTTTAACTTTTCAAAATGACTGTGCAGAAATAGTATTTTCCACTTCTAAACAGGGTTTAAATTTAAATAAAAATTTGAATATAGGTTTAGAAAATTTAGATAAAGTAAAAGGATTTTTTAAGTTAGATAACATAGAATACTTAAATCAGATTCATAGTGATATAATATATAGTTATAATGAAAAATCTATAAAAGAATTAGATGGAGATAGTATTATAACTAATAAAAGAAATATAGGTATAGGTATATTTACAGCTGATTGTGTTCCTGTTATTATTGTAGATAATAAAGAAAAAGTTATAGCTGCTATACATAGTGGTTGGAAAGGTACATATGAAAAAATAGTATTAAAAACTATAAACAAGATGGTAAAAGATTATAATATAAATCCCAAGGATTTAAGTATATATATAGGGCCGCATAACAGATCATGCTGCTATGAAGTTAGTCAGGAACTTATTGAAAAGTTTAAAAACTTAGATATTTATAAAAATATAAATATAAATCAAGGAAGATATTTAGATTTAGAAAAATGCATTTTTGCTCAGTTAGCTTTAATAGGAGTGGAAAAAGAAAATATAAATACAATTAAACTTTGTACTTATTGCTGTGAGAATTATAAATTATATTCTTATAGAAAAATAGATGAGAGGGAGGGAAGGCTATTTTCATTTGTATATATGAAATAGCAATTTTATGGCGGAGAAAAAAATTTTAGTTGTCGATGATGAGGAACATATATTAGAACTTATAAAATTTAATTTAGAAAAGGAAGGATGTAATGTAATTACATCTAACACTGGTGATTTAGCATTGAAATGTGTAAAAGAAAATCATCCAGACTTAATATTATTAGACCTTATGTTGCCTGGAATTGATGGATTAGAGGTATGTAGAATTATTAGAAAAGATCCATCAATTTGTGAAATACCTATAATAATGATAACAGCAAAAGGTGAAGAAATAGATAAAATATTAGGATTAGAATTAGGGGCAGATGATTATATTACTAAACCATTTTCAGTAAGAGAATTAGTAGCTAGAGTAAAAGCTATATTAAGACGAACAGGTAGTAAAAAGGATAGTTCAGATTTTAAATTTGATAATATTACTATTAATTTTGACAAACATGAAGTGAAAATAGATGGTCAAAGGATTGAGTTAACTCTTAAAGAGTTTGAGTTACTTGAAATTCTTATAAAAAATGAAGGTAAGGTAGTAACGAGAGAAGTTTTACTTGATAAAATTTGGGGATATGAATATGTTGGAGAAACTAGAACAGTAGATGTTCATATAAGACACTTAAGACAAAAGATAGAGAAAGATGATAAGAACCCTAAATACATTCAAACTATAAGAGGGATAGGATATAGATTTAATTATGAAAAAAACGAAATCTAATGGATCTATGAAAAGAAAAATAACAGTATGTATACTTGTAGCTATAGTGTCAGTATTAGTATTAGTTACTATATTATTTTTAAATGTTTTAGATTATCAAAGGCAGGAAAGTGCAAAAGAAACTTTTAAAATATATGCTAATGCCATAAATGGTTTGATAGAAAGAGATATAAGTGAAAAGGATAAAATAGATTTTATTAAAGAACTAGAAAATGAAGAAATAAGGGTAACAATTTTAAAAAATGATTTAACTCTGATTTATGATTCAGTAAAAGATAACAATTATGAAGAAAAAGAAGAAGTTAATAGAGCTAATAAATATGGTGAAAGTTTTTTGATAAGAAAAAGCAATCATTTAAATTCCGATACAATATATTATGCTAAAAAATATGAAAATTATATAGTAAGGATATCAAGACTAGATAAAATAGTGGAAAATGTTGACAGAGCATATATAGCGTTATATGTTGCTCTTGTAATTACCACATTGATTTTTTCTATATGGATAGCATCTAAACTTTCTTATGTAATATCAAAGCCTATAAGTGATCTTCAAAAGATAACATCAATGATTGCAGATGGAGAATTAGATAGAAGAGTGAAGATAACTACAAATGATGAAATAGGTAAATTGGGGCAATGTTTTAATGGAATGGCTAATAAATTGGAATTTACTTTAAATGAAGTTAAAGAAAAACAAAATAGACTTTCGGCAATACTGCAAAGTATGGACAGTGGATTAATTGCTATAGATATAAATAACAAAGTTATAATGTTAAATGCATATACTAAAAAAATATTCAATATAGAAAAGGACGTTATAGGAGAAAACATAAATAATATATGTAAAAATTTTGATATGAATATGTTATTTGAAGATTTAGATAAAAATTATAAAGAAATAAAAATAGAAATTTCAAATGAAACATATCTTAGAGTAAGAACAGCTGAAATTATAAATAGAAGTCAACATATTGGAAAAGTTGCAGTAATACAAGATGTAACTGATGTAAAAAGATTAGAAAATGTAAGAAGTGAATTTGTAGCTAATGTATCACATGAATTAAAAACGCCGCTTACTTCGATAAAAGGATTTACAGAAACTTTAAAATATGTAGAGGATGAAGAAACAAGAAATAAGTTTTTAGGAATTATAGAAGAAGAAAGTGATAGATTAACAACATTAATATCAGATATATTGATTTTATCAGATATAGAAAGACAAATAGATTTAAAATTAGAGCAAGTAGATATAAATGTTGTAATAGAAAATGTCTACGAACTTATGAAAAATTTTGCGCAAACAAAAAATATAAATTTAAAAATGGAGCTTAATAAATTAAACATAGTTATGGCGGAAAAAGACAAACTAAAACAAATGATAATAAATTTAGTTGATAATGGGATAAAATATTCTGAAGGAAATAATGTAATAATAAGAACTAAGGATAAAGAAAATGGATGTATAATTGAGGTAGAGGATGATGGTGTCGGAATATCTAGTGAACATTTACCAAGATTATTTGAAAGGTTTTATCGAGTAGATAAAGACAGGTCAAGGTCTAGTGGGGGAACAGGATTAGGTTTGGCTATAGTTAAACATATAGCATTAAAATTCGATGCTAATATACAAGTTGAAAGTAATTTAGGGGTAGGTACCAAATTTCAAATATGGATACCTTATGAAAAAATGTGAAATATTTGAAAAAATATATAAATTGGTGTAATATAGTAATTATAAAGTGTTATTTGAAACACTAAAATATAGTCGTAATGATAATTATCTCCTAAATATAATGTATGTCTCAAAATAAAATTTGAATTTTATTTTGGGACTATTTTTTGTAATATAGATATTTCCAATCCTATGTATAAAGTTAAGTCTAAAAATCCAAAAATAACATAGCAATGAAAAAATTTTAATCAGTATTTCAAATGTCCAATTTTATATTCATAATACATTGATATTTTCAGTTAAAATAAGAATTTTAATTATGTAATTCAAATTTAGAATGAAAATAAATTTGAAAAATAATAAGATTTTCAAATTTATTTTATTATTTTATTAAAATGGGTAAAATTAAAATATAAATGAAAATAGTTTCAAGATAAACGTACTATTTAAAATACTAACTAAGGGAGTATTAAACGTTAATGGATATTGACTAATAACAGTAATTAATATAATATAACATAATGTATACAGTATAAAAAAGTAGAAAAAGGAGGAATCTAAATGAAAAATATAATCTCAAAAATTCTTCCTAATAGTATAGCTGAAGAAGTAGAAATTGAAACAGGTGATAAGCTTGTAAGTATCAATGGAAATGAAGTAAAAGATATTATAGATTACAAATTTCTAATTACTGATGAATACTTGGAAATAGAAGTTGAAAAACCAAATGGAGAAATTTGGGAAATTGAAATAGAAAAAGAATATGATGAAGATTTAGGTATAATATTTAAAGAAGCAATTCTGGATAAACCTATGAGTTGTCATAATAAATGCATATTTTGTTTTATAGATCAACTTCCAGAAGGAATGAGAGAAACCTTATATTTCAAAGATGATGATTCAAGACTTTCTTTTTTACAAGGAAATTTTTTAACTTTAACCAATATGAAAGATGAAGATATAGATAGGATAATAAAGTATAGAATTAGTCCTATAAATGTCTCAGTACATACAACTAACCCAGAGCTTAGGGTTAAAATGTTAAACAATAGGTTTGCAGGGAATATTTACGACATATTAAAAAAACTTTCAGATGCTGGCATAAAAATCAACACCCAAGTAGTTTGTTGCAAAGGAATTAATGATAGAGAAGAGCTTGTAAAAACAATAGAAGATTTATATAATCTGTATCCAAGTGTACAGAATTTAGCAGTAGTTCCTTTAGGGGTAACTAAATTTAGAAGAAATCTTAAAGAGTTAGAGCTTTTTGATAGAATCAGTTCTAAGGAATTAATAAAACATGTATCACAGTTACAAAGTAAATATATAAAATTAAGTGGAGATCCGTTTGTAAGGCTGTCAGATGAATTCTATGTTATGGCACAGGAAGATATTCCAAGTAGTGAGCATTATGGCTCCTATGAACAATTAGAAGACGGAATAGGCATGATAAGAATGTTAAGGGAAACTATATCAAATACAATAGGTAACCTTAATTTGAACATATCGGGAAGCATTTCTATGGTTACAGGTGTTTCTGCTGAAAAATTTATAAAAGAGGCAGCAAAAGAAATCATGGATGCTAATCCTAAAATAAAAATAAATGTGATAGCTATTAAAAATGAATATTTTGGGAAAACTATTACAGTAGCAGGGCTATTGACAGGTAGGGATATAATAAATACTGTAAAAGACCATGAGTTAGGGGATTATTTAATAATGCCTAATAATATGTTGAAAAAAGGATATGAATTAGGAGAGGAAGCACAAGGATTACTTTTAGATGATTATAAAGTTTCTGAGTTAGAAAAAATTTTAAAAAGAAAAATACTGATTTGTGATTATGCTGGGGATGATTTAATAAGCATAATAAACAAAAATTTGGAGGAGGATTAAGATGGGAAAACCAATAGTTGCAATAGTTGGAAGACCAAATGTAGGTAAATCTACGTTATTTAATAAGTTGGCTGGAAAAAGAATTGCTATAGTTCAAGATACACCAGGAGTTACTAGAGACAGAATATATGCTGAGGCTGAATGGCTAAATCATAATTTTACAATTATAGATACAGGTGGAATTGAGCCTACTAATGAAGATATAATAATGAGTCAAATGAGAAGACAAGCAAACATAGCTATAGAAACTGCTGATGTTATAGTATTTATAGTTGATGGAAAAGCTGGACTTCATCCATCAGATCATGAAGTAGCTCAAATGTTAAGAAAAAGTAAAAAACCTATAGTATTAGTTGTAAATAAGGTAGATAGAATAGAGCAAGAAGACAATGCATATGAGTTCTATAACTTAGGTATTGGAAATCCAGTAACAATATCAGCATCACAAGGATTAGGTCTTGGAGATATGTTAGATGAAGTAGTTAAACATTTTAACTATAATGATGCAAGTGAAGAAGAGGAAGAAGATATAAAAATAGCTATGATAGGGAAACCTAATGTAGGTAAATCTTCTTTAATCAATAAAATAATAGGTGAAGATAGAAATATAGTAAGTAATATTCCAGGAACTACCAGAGATGCAATTGACAGTAAGGTAGAAACTAATGAAGGTAAATTTACTTTAATAGATACAGCTGGATTAAGAAGAAAGAGCAAGGTTAAAGAGGAAATTGAAAGATATAGTGTTGTAAGAACTCTTACTGCAATAGAGAGAGCAGATGTTTGTATTTTAATGATAGATGCAACAGATGGTTTAAGTGACCAAGATGAAAAAATAGTTGGATATGCTCATGAATTAAACAAAGCAATAATGGTTATAGTTAATAAATGGGATTTGATTGAAAAAGATGATAAAACTATGAAAGAATTCCAAAATAATATTGCTAAAGGATTATCATTTATGAGTTATGCTCCATATCTGTTTATATCAGCAAAAACAGGTCAAAGAGTTAATAAGGTATTACAAATGGCTAAAGAATGTTATGATAGCTATAGTAAAAGAGTTGCAACTGGAGTTTTAAATGATGTTATAAGTAGAGCGGTACTTATGAAAGAACCTCCAATAGTAGCATTAAGAAGATTAAAAATATTTTATGCAACTCAAGTTGGAACAAAACCTCCAACATTTATATTCTTTGTAAATGACCCTAATCTATTACATTTCTCTTATGAAAGATACTTAGAAAATCAATTAAGAGAGAATTTTGAGTTTAAAGGTACAGGTATTAAACTAATATTTAGACAAAGAAAAGAAGATTAGGCATATGAAAAGAAATAAAAGGTAAAAGATTTGAAGCATATTTGTCACAAGACAAGAAGATGAAATTAAGTCATAGTGAGGCTATGTATGGATTTTGTCGACGAGGTATTCGTGACAAATAGGTGAGAATACTGATTTATTATTTATTTGATTATACCTTAATATAAGAACTGTGATTGAAAATCACAGTTCTTGGTGTATAAAGAGAAAATTATATTTGTAAATAAATAGAATTTGTATATAATTACTATATAGGTATTAAGAATAATGGGAGGTGTTTTATTTGGAAAAAGTATCTATATTAGGAGCTGGAAGTTTTGGAAGTGCACTAGGTGTTATGTTAGCAAAAAAAGGTGTAGAAGTTTCTATATGGGCTCATAAAAAAGAGACAATTGAAGATATAAATAAAAAAAGAGAAAATATAAAATATTTACCCAATGTTACAATTCCAAGCAATATGATTGGATATAATGATATGGAAAGTGCTGTTAAAGAGAGTAGTATAATAGTTTTGGCAGTTCCATCTCATGCTATAAGAGATATAAGCAAACAGTTATCAACTGTTGTAAATAAAAATCAAATAATTGTTACCGTTGCTAAAGGTTTAGAAAGTGGTACTTTGAAAAGAATGTCTGAAATAATAGATGAAGAAATTAAGGCTGCACCTGTAGTAGTTTTATCAGGTCCATCCCATGCTGAAGAGGTTGCAGTTGATATACCAACTACAGTGGTGGTTTCATCATTAAAAATGGAAGCGGCTGAAAAAGTACAGGATGTTTTTATGTCTAATAAATTTAGAGTTTATACTAATGATGATTTAATTGGTGTAGAAATTGGAGGAGCTTGTAAAAACATTATAGCATTAGCCGCAGGGATATCAGATGGTATAGGTTATGGTGATAATGCTAAGGCAGCGTTGATGACTAGAGGCATGCATGAAATAATGAAAATAGGAATAAAACTTGGAGGAAAGCCAGAAACATTTAATGGGCTTACAGGTTTTGGAGATCTTATAGTTACTTGTACAAGTGTTCATAGTAGAAATAGAAGAGCTGGAATATTAATTGGTAAAGGTATGTCTATGGATGAAGCAGTTGAAAATGTTGGTATGGTTGTTGAAGGAATAAAAGCCTGCAAAGCATTTTATGAGTTAAAGGAAAAAGAAAATATTACTATGCCGATAACAGATGTTTTATATAAAGTTTTATTTGAAAACAAAGATCCTAAATATGGGGTGTATGAGCTTATGTCAAGAAATAAAAAGAGAGAAAATGGCATATATGAATAAAATTAAAATGAAATTTAAAAATTAATATATTATATGAAAACCACTTTGGAAGTATTAAAACTTTCAAGGTGGTTTTTTATTATTTAATATTTTTAAGGTTTATTTAAGGGCTGTTTTATTTTTATGTAAGTTAACATCAATATAATTTAAGATGTAGATTAAAAACAATATAAGTTTTAGGAGATGTTAAACTATGAAAAAGAAAATGATAATTTTATTAATAGCAACTATTATACCATTAGGAATGATAGGATGTGGTAATAGCGTAAAAAGTGATTCAAATAAAAGTCAAGTAGAACAAAAAGAAGATAATGAATTTAAAATCAGCGAGTTAGGTGTATCTTTCAAAAAACCAAAAGATTTTAATGAAAGAATAGAAGGAAAAGGTGTAGTTGACTTTTTAGGGGTAGGTAATGATGGACAAGGTATCTATGGAAAGCTTATAGGAAATTATATAAGTGATAGTGCTTTTAAAAAGCTTGGAGAATTAGGAGAAAAATCAAATGGTGAAAGTTTAGATGAAGAATATATGAAGTTATTTGAGGAAAGTTTTAAACCATTATTTGAGATTGTAGGGATAGAAAAGGATAAAGCTAAAGAAAATACTCTAAAAGATATAGAGGAAAAATATAAAAATAGTGTAAAAGTAGGAGAGCAAGATGGTATAGAGTACTACTTAGTTTATGGAGCTAAAGATGAATATATAAAAGGTTTAAGTGACACAGAGAAAAAAGAGTATAATACTTATTTAGAACAGGCAGAAAATATAAAAAATAGTATAAAGGTTATAGATATTGTTACACCTAAAGATGAAGTTAATAAAATTAAAGGTAATAATAAAATAGAATTTGATACAAAGGATACCAATGGAAACAAGGTAGATTCTAAATTATTTTCACAACATAAAATAACAGTTGTAAATATATGGGGGACTGAATGCGGACCTTGTGTAGCAGAAATGCCAGTTTTTGAAGATTTATATAATGAGTATAAAGATAAGGGTGTTAATATTTTAGGTATAGTAAATGATGCTAAAGATGATGAAACAGCTAAAAGAGCTAAAGATATATTGGCAAAAAAAGCAGTTACATATGTCAATATAATTCCTGATGATAGTTTGAAAAATGGAGTTTTAAAAGATATAGTGGGAACTCCTACAACTATTTTAGTTGATAATGAAGGGAAAATAGTTGGTGAACCAATAATTGGTGGTAAAGAAAAAGATGAGTATAAAAAAATTATAGATGAATTTTTAAAATAATAACCAAATTAAGGTAACGGTATGTTACCTTAATTTGAAAATGTATAATATTAAATTCTATTTAAAATTAAGGTGTGGTGATTAAAGTGAAAAAGTTTATAACATATTGTACTTTATTTATGGCTATAGGATTTATTTTATTTGGAATTTATAGAGGAGAAGTTGGTATCGTTCTTCAAAAAGCTATAAATATATGTTTGGAGTGTATAGGTATTGGATAAGAGAAGAATTACACAAGTGATTTCAGCTATGGTTAGTAATGGATATTTTAAAGGTTTTTTTGAAGGTCATATATATAAGGGTAATTTAAAAAAGACTTGTGTTCCAGGTTTAAATTGTTATTCATGTCCAGGGTCTTTAGGATCATGCCCTATAGGATCACTACAGGCTACTATAGGAACGTTGAAGTATAATATGGCGTATTATACTATTGGCTTGATAACTCTCTTTGGAGTCATATTTGGAAGGCTTATTTGTGGGTTTATATGTCCCTTTGGATTAATACAAGATTTGTTATATAAAATACCATCTAAAAAAATTAATGTTAATAAAAAAGTTAATGGTGTTTTGAAATACTTAAAGTATATAGTGTTAGTAGTATTTGTAATAATTCTCCCTATGTTTTTAGTTGATGATGTAGGTATAGGAAGCCCTTATTTTTGTAAACTTATATGTCCAGCAGGAACATTAGAGGCTGGTATACCTTTAACTATAATGAATGTATCATTAAGAGGAACTATAGGATTTTTGTTTAAATGGAAAGTATTTATACTAATTATAACCATACTTTTATCTATAGTTGTATATAGACCGTTTTGTAGATATATTTGTCCATTAGGAGCAATATATTCACTGTTTAATCCTATAAGTTTTTATAAGCTGAATGTTAATAAAGATAAGTGTACAATGTGTAAAAAATGTATGAGAAAGTGTAAATTGAATATAGAAGTATATAAAAATCCTAATAGTTTAGAATGTATAAGATGTGGAGAATGTGCTAAGGAATGTAGTAAAGGAGCTATAACTAAAGGGTTTGATTTACCTTTAATAAAAAATAACCATAAAAGAGAATAACTCTTTTATGGTTATTTTTTTTATTTTATTCTGATTTTTAATATCTGTGCATAAAATATAGGATAAATTAAAAGTTATAAATTTTAAAACTTGGATACCAAGAATATAAGACAAAATCTAAAGTGCTTAGAACTAAACACTACATTTTATATAAAAGTATTTTAAAGTTATTGAATAAATTTAAATGGGAGCTCATTTTCTTATATTAATAAATATTGATTAAAAGTAATTTTCATCAAAATGGTATATTAGTTTTATTTTTCTAATATATATATAGTGTCAATATTAAGTTGTGGGAGGGTGAAACTTGGAAAATTTTAATATATACAATGATATAGCCGAAAGAACACAAGGGGATATATATGTTGGGGTAGTAGGACCAGTTAGGACTGGAAAGTCAACTTTCATAAAGAGATTTATGGAAATGATGGTTATACCTAACATAGAAAACGAACATAAGAAAGAAAGAGCAAAGGATGAATTACCACAAAGTGGTTCAGGAAAATCTATTCATACAACAGAACCTAAGTTTGTACCTAATGAGGCAATAGAAATCAAATTGGAAAATGGAGCTTTATTTAAAGTTAGAATGGTAGATTGTGTTGGGTATATAGTTAAAAATGCATTGGGATATAATGAAGAACAAGGTCCTAAAATGGTAAATACACCTTGGTTTGATTATGAAATTCCTTTTGAAGAAGCAGCAGAAATAGGCACTAAAAAAGTAATAAATGATCATTCAACAATAGGCATAGTTATGACTACAGATGGTTCTATTGCAGGGTTAGATAGAGAAGAGTATGTTGAAGCTGAAGAAAGAGTTATATCTGAATTAAAATCTATAAATAAACCTTTTATAATATTATGTAATTGCAAAGATGTAAACACAGAGGAAAGTAAAAATCTGCGTAAAGAAATGGAAAAAAAATATGATATTCCAGTGCAATTAGTAAATGTTATGGAGTTGGATAAAGAGGGTGTATCAGACATATTCAGCAATGTACTTAAAGAATTCCCAGTTAAAGAAATTAACATAGACATGCCACAATGGATAGAAGAACTAGATAGTAAACATTGGTTAAAGGTTAATATAATGAGTGCTTTAAAAGATATGAGTGGAGAAATAACCAAAGTTAGAGATATTACAAAAATTTTAGAAAACCTTGATGGATTAGAGAATTTATCTGCCATAAAAATCAAAGAAATGAAAATGGGTGATGGAACTTCAAGGCTAGATATACTACCTAAGAAAGAATTGTTTTATAAAATTTTAGGTGAAACTTGTAGTATAGATATAAAAAATGAAAGTCAGTTATTAAAAATGATGGAAAGTTTTTATAAAGCTAAAGTTGAATACGATAAAATAAAAGATGCGCTAATTGATGTTAATAATACAGGATATGGGTTGGTGGCTCCACAGTTATCAGAAATGAAGCTAGAGGTTCCAGAGCTTATAAATAGTGGAGCTAGAAAGGGAATAAAACTAAAAGCTTCAGCACCTTCTTTGCATATTATAAGGGCAGACGTGGAAACAGAAGTTCCAATAGTTGGGACTGAAAAGCAAAGTGAAGACTTTTATAAGGCTATTCTAGATCAATTTGAGAATGACCCATCTCAAATATGGCAAAGCAATATGTTTGGAAAGCCTTTAGAGGAAATAGTTAAAGAAGGTCTTCAAAGTAAATTGTATAAAATGCCAGATGATGTTCAAAATAAATTGCAACGAACTCTTCAAAAAATTATAAATGAAGGAAGCGGAGGGTTAATTTGCATAATATTGTAATGAAAAAATAAATGTATAAAATGGTAAAAATGGAGTGAATTTAAAAATCACTCCATTTTTAATTTTGCAACAATAGCACATTATTGCAAGAAAAAAATCATAATTGTTAGTGTTTTTTGGCTTAAATTCTTAGGTTTGTGTAATAAAAAAAATAGGTCAGAATGATTATTGAGAAAAAATGAATAGTAACTATTAATAGTATAAAAATTTTAAATCTTCTTTTTTAAGAATAAACACTTTAAAAAACTAAAAAATGTTGTAAAATATTTATTGAAAGAGTTTAAACTTAAAATTAAATTTTTGTAAATTATATGAGATGAAAATAAATAAATCCTTTCAAAATTTTATTGGATTAAACATATTATTTGATTAATGGAATAAAATCCATATATGAATGGTTAGACGTGATAGTAATTAGGAGGTATATACACATGAAAAAAGTAGTTGTTATTTTTAATGGTGGCACAATATCAATGAAGGTAGATGAAAGAATTAAGGCGGCAGTTCCAACTTTAAATGGTGAGGAAATAATGTCTATGGTTACTGGAATTGAATCTCATGCGGAAGTAGAATCATATAACTTTTCATCATTGCCAAGCCCACATGTTACACCAGAACTTATGTTAGAATTATCTAATTATATAAAAGGTTTTTTAGAAAGAGAAGATGTTGATGGTGTTGTTGTCACACATGGAACAGATACTTTAGAAGAAACAGCATATTTCCTACACTTAACAATTAAGAGTGACAAACCAATAGTTATAACTGGATCTATGAGAAATAGTTCAGAACTTGGATATGATGGTCCAGCTAACTTAGCGGCATCTATATGTACAGCTACATCTAATCAAGCAAGGGGTAGAGGTGTTTTAGTTTGTTTAAATGATGAAATTAATGCAGCAAGTGAAGTAACTAAATCTCATTCAATGAAGCTTAACACATTTGAAAGTCCAGAATTTGGGCTAGTAGGAATTGTAGACAACAATGAAGCACATTTCTATAGAGAAAGTTTGGATCATGATTACATAGGAATTGATAAAATAGAAACTGATGTTGAATTAATTAAAGCTTGCGCTGGGATGGATGGAAAATATATAGATTTTTGTGTAGAGCGTGGTGTGAAGGGATTAGTTGTAGAGGGCACTGGAAGGGGAAATTTACCACCTCAAATGGCTACATCTGTTAAAAAAGCTATAGAAAAAGGTATACCTGTAGTTATGGTTACTAGATGCTACAGAGGTAGAGTTTTAGATAGCTATGGTTATGAAGGCGGTGGAAAAGACCTAAGAAATGCAGGGGTTATATTTGCTGATAGTATGCCAGGACAAAAAGCTAGGATAAAACTTATTATAGCATTAGGAAAAACTAAAAATATAACAGAGATAAGAAAAATATTTGAAAATGGACATTACTAAAATATAAAAGCCTTTATAAAATAGATGTAATATAAACGAAAATATTACATCTATTTTTGTGATTTTTTATATTTTTAAGATAATATTTAAATTAAAATGGAATTTATAGGAATAGTTTGTAAAAAATATTAACATAAAATGATTTTTATTTTAAAAATAGGTAAAAAGTGAAAATTTAACCTAATATTTGTGCTATAATAAAATTTAAATTAGTATATTAAATATAGTAAATGTTTTAGGTCAAGATTATAATATAATTAGAAATTAATATATGAATCAAAACATTAATTAGATATTAAAAAAATAATTGATTTCAAATGTTAAAAAAATAACAAATAACAGATTCTGAAGAAATGATATTTAGTTTAAAAGTTTATTTTAGTAAAATTTTAAAAATTAAAGAAGTGAAAAATAATATATTAAAAGAAAATCATCACCTTTTTTATTAGTAGCTAGAAATTACTTGCCCATAATATTGAAAACTAATAAAAGGGAGGGTATTATGTATATTCGTATAGGAATCTGTGAAAGTGATATTGCGCAAAGAAACTCTTTAAAAAAATATTTAAACAAAATTATTGGAGAAACAGGGTTTGAATATGAATTGTTAGAGTTTGATTCTGGAGAAGAACTTTTGAAAAATTATAGAAGAATGAATATTATATTTTTGGACATAAATGTAGGAAAAATAAATGGAATAGAAGCGGCTAAAGAGATAAGAAAATTTGATTCCACAGTAGAAATAATATTTGTAACGAAGTTTAATAATTATATTTATGAGGGTTATGAAGTAAGAGCATATAGATATTTATTGAAACCTATAAGGTATGAAACTATTAAAGTTGTTACATTAAAATGTATTAAAAATATTAATAGACAAAAAAAATTGGTTATTAAATATAAGGGAGAAATCATAATTTTAAATATAGATGAGATTGAGTATATAGAAGTAATGCAAAAGATGATTACTATACACACAGAAGACAATGAATATATGCTTAAAATGACTTTGAGTAAATTTGAAGAAAAATTATCTGAATATAATTTTTTTAGATGTCATAAAAGTTTTTTAGTCAATCTTAATAAATTAAAAGAAATAAAGGATAATATAATTAAAATTAATGATACTTATATACCTATAAGCAAATATCGATTAAAAGAATTTAGAGAAAAGTTAACAAAAATTTTAGAGGACTCCATATGGATTTAAATTAATTTATGTACTATTAAGTTAAATGTTTCTGTGTTCTTTAAATTTACAAATATATTTTAAAATGGATGAGTAATTATGTGTTAACTTTTGGTGATGAGATTTAAATTAATGTAATTGAATTAAAATATCATAATTTTATTTTAAGTATATTTCTCATAAAGTAAAGATTATGAAATTAAATTTAAGAAGAAACTATATTTTTTATTATTTCTTAAATATTAGAAATGAATATATGATTTATTATACTTATTTCATGAATTTTATTTAGACTTTAGAATATAATAATGATTTTAATATATAAAATACCGCCAATTAAAATCACTTGTAATTATCTTTATAATTACAAGTGATTTTTTAAAACTTAATAAGTGTGTAATTAAAATTCAGCCTGCACCATATATAAGGAAATAAACTTAAACTTCAATAATATTCATTAAATTTTTAGTATTAGTTAAGAAAAAAATAAGCTGTTAACCATTAGTATGATATTAATCTTCAATTTTCTCATTTGATAAATATATAAATAAAAATTTATTTTAAAATCCTACATGTTTGGTAAAAATGAAACATATATAATTAAAATTAATTAAATTATGAATAAATATAATAAAAAATAGACAAAATGTGACAAAAATATGGACAGAGATTAAAAAAAATCTATTTATTCTAGTATAAGTATTATTCATACCAATTATATTGAAAAAAAATAGAATCATGATACAATTTTTTTAAAGTTAAACTTAAAAAATGGGACAAGTAATATAAGGTTAAGGCAAAATTATATTTTAGGTGATGAAAATATATTAAAACTAAAATAAAATTTATTGAAAATGAATTTGTTAAATAAAATTAATTAGACAGTATAAAATAGGTGCTTTTAAAAAAGGAGAACTATATATTAAAGTGTTAAAAATAAATAGTTATATGCTTTTAGTGCTTATTTAAAATGCAAACGATGACATTCTAAATTAAGTTTTGTACATTGATATAGGGAAACAAGCCCCAATTTAAATTTATTCACTAACTTTAAAATATTTTTATATAAAATGTAGTGTTGAATTCTAAGTGATTCGGAGCATGTCTAACTATTTTAGGTATCTAAGTTTTGAAACAAGTAATTTTAAAAGTAAACTTGGAGCCCTGTAGTTTTCTTTTAGTTAACTTTCTGATTTGACAGGTTAAATAAATAGGAAACATCAATGTTCATATAAAAAATTATATTAAGTTAAGGAGGGAAAGTTTATGAAATTTATAAAAAAGCCATCTAACAAATTTCAATTAGGATTTTGCGTAGTTTGTGACAAAAATTGCGACAACAGATGTGCAGATCAATGTATAGTTATGGATCCTAGTAGCAATAGTTAATAAAAAATATCAAAATTGATTAAGTGGGGGTGGAATAAATGAAATTTATAAGAAAACCATCAGAAAAATATGCGTTAGGTTTTTGCAATGCATGTTCAGAAAATTGTCATAACGATTGTTCTAAACAAGCTGGATGTGGTTATTGTACATCATACAATGAAAGTAATTAATTTTAAATACAGTAAGCAAAATATAACATTTAACAATTGTATAACGTAATTATTAATTTAAGTTTGTAATTAGAGTTTATATAAATATAGTAATTTTAAAAGCATAAATAATGGATAGTAGAGGTAGTAGTATATGAAATTTATAATTAAGCCTAAAAATTTTAAAAATGGTTTATGCTATTGTGATCAGTGCGATTATTGTTCATTAAAATGTGCTAGTAGATGTGGAATTTATACGTAATATAAAATAGTATAGTAATTTTATTGATAATTGTTATATTAAATTTTATAGGGAAACTATCTTGTTGATAAATTTCAAATTAAATTCTTTAATTTCTTTCTTTTATAGGGAATAACTTTTCAAGAAAAACTAGCATAGCTTTGATGAATTTATAAAATTTAGAGTGGCTATATGATTAACTCAATATAGTAGATACTATGAGGGGAGAGAAATTATGAAATATGTGAAAAAACCAGCTGAAAAATTTTCTAAAGGATATTGTTTAATATGTTCAGGAAATTGTATAAATGACTGCGTAGGACAAACTATATGTCAATATGCATTTAATTAATAAGAAGATACATTCTTAGAAATTTAAATAAATATTAAAAATTTATCAATAAAATTCAGAAAATTATAACAATAGCTTTAAGAATTATAGTAAGCGTTATAAAAATATCATATAATTCGTAGTTTAAGGGCATAAAAAGGGAGGGCTGATAGGTGAAATATATTATTAAAAATATGAACTATAAAGATGGATTTTGTGTCATAGGGTGTTCAGACAAAGGTTGCAGTAAGGTATGTGTAAACAATTGTACAAGAGTTTGTGTCGTGGATTGTCCAATTAACGGAAATTAATATAAAAGTAATACAACAAGTGTTTTGATTGGAGATTTTATCATGAAATATGTAATTTATAGAAAGAAGGAATTAAGATATAGTTTAGGCTATTGTTATTGTAGCAATTGTAGTGATTGTCATGAAAATTGTGGAAATCAATGTAAGACATATTATTATTAAATAATCTGTTATAATCTTAAGTTTTAACTTTATTATAAATTAAAAGTAATTTTGTTCTACACTATTTTATAATATGATTTTACTTAAAAATATACTCCAAATTTTTAATTTATAAGTTTAACATACTAAGTAAGTTATTTAAGACTTGTCTTAGGATTATATCTTAAAATATATAATCAGTGATAATATGTTAATTTGTAATATTGATTTTATTAATAATTAAAAATTAATTTATATATTAATAAGAAAATAGGAGGAGTTTATGAGATATATAATAAGAAAATCAAAAAATGAAGATGGCTATTGTCTTTGTAAAAATTGTCCTAAACGAACTTGTGCGGAAGTATGTCTAGAAGATGGTTGCATTGATGTTTGTGTGGTATATAGCTTAAATTTCTAAATCATACGTATGTATAGATAAGTTTTTTGGTGTCTTACATTAAAGTATATAAAATTAACAGTAATATATTAAATTTAAATATTGATTTCTCTTTTCGTAATATTATAGGGAAACAAGCTCAAATTTAAATTTATTCAACAATCTTAAAATATTTTTACACAAGATGTAGTGTTGAATTCTAAGTGATTCAGAACATGTCTCACTATTTGGGATATCCAAGTTTTGGGATGGATAATTTTAAGAGTCAACTTGGAACCCTATAACATGAAAAGAGAAGTCAATTTATATAAATTCAATGAATTAGGAGGGGGTCATGAAGTATATAATAAAAAAATCAAAGAATATGAATTGGTATTGCTATTGTTCAGATTGTAATGTGTGTGAAAATTGCAATAATTGCGAGGTATATCATTCTATGATATAAAACAAATAAATTTAATTGTAAAAAATTACATATTAGGGGGCAGGAATTATGAAAAAATCAAAATATAATAAGATAATTAAATTGGAAAATGGGAAAACAATAGCTTTTAATAGTGTTACTTGTGCATTAGCAGAAGTAGAGGATGAATTTTTGAATGTACTAGAAAACATCGAGAATATAGATACTGAAAACTTGAGTGGAAAGATGAAAGAATTAGTTGAGGATATGTCTGAAGGAAATTATATAGTTCATAATGACATGGATGAATTAAAATTATTAAAGTATAGGAATTATAATGGAAAATTTTCAAGTTCATCTTTGGGATTAGTTATTGCACCTACATTAGCTTGTAATTTTGCTTGCCCTTATTGTTATGAAACTCCTAAATCAGGAATGATGACTAAAGAGGTTCAAGATAGTTTAATAGAAATGATAGAAGAAAATGCAAAAAATAAAAATAGTATAAGTATAACATGGTATGGTGGAGAACCACTATTAGCTAAAGATATGATATTTGATTTTTCAAAAAGAGCTATAGATATATGTGAAAAAGAAAATGTTAAATATAGTTCATATATTGTAACAAATGGATATTTAATAGATGAAGAAACTATTGAAAATATGAAAATAGCCAGAATAACAGGAGCTCAAATTACAGTAGATGGACCTCCTAGTATTCATAATAAGAGAAGAAAATTAAAGAATTCAGATGAGGAAACTTTTACTACAATAATTTCTAATGTGAAAAAGCTTATAGATGGTGGAATAAAAAATATAGCTATTAGAATAAATGTAGATAAAACAAATATTAATCATGTTGAAGAATTATTAGATATATTAGAAGAAAATGGTTTGAAAGATGTTATTGTAAATTTAGGACATGTTACTGCATACACAGATACTTGCAATGGTATAGCAAATAACTGTTTAAATACAGAAGAATATGCAAAAAGTGATAGCAAATATCAGAAAATATTATTTGAAAGAGGGTATAAAGTTTCAGGAGCATATCCATTTTATCCAAGTATAAAAGCAAATTACTGTTGTGCTGATAATGTTGGAGCTTATGTAGTTGATGCAGAAGGATATATGTACAAATGTTGGAATGATGTAGGAAATATTGATAAGGCTGTAGGAAATGTGACTACAATTAAAACTAAAGTAGATGAAAAAATGTATGCTCGTAATATGGATTATATATTATGGTCACCTTTTGAATATGAGGAATGTAGAGAGTGTAGCATATTACCAATATGTATGGGTGGGTGTCCTTATAAAGGAACAATGAATGAAAAGCCAGAATGTGAGAAATGGATATATAATTTAGAGGAAACAATAATAGCAACATATAATCAAAGTAGTGAAGTTGGATGTGATAGGGGATGTTGCTGTGAATAACCTTAATCTTGATATTAAAGATTTAAGGGTGTTAAGAGATATAACCGATTATTTTAACTTTTATTATAGAATAAGAAATATAAGAAATATATTTCATTTTAATAATAAAGTTACTATAGATGTTATAGATGGATTAGATGAATTATCAAAAATAATCGGCAATAAAGTACCAGATTGGGTTATTGGTACAAGCTTTGATGATGTAATTCTAATATTAGATCATGATAAGTGGAGAAAGTTAAATAATGAAACTGTTGACAATTTAATACTACATGAATTTATTCATGTAGTATTAAATTCAAAAGCACAAATTAAATTGCCAATTTGGTTGAATGAAGGCTTAGCAATGTATTTTGCTGATCAATATAATTCTTATATAAATAAGGTTCCTAAAATAGGTGAGAATTTTGATTTTTATAAGATTGATTACAATAATAATGAAATTTATCACATATCAGTATATACAGTTATTAAATTAATTGATAAATATGGCATAGATTGTATTGTTGATAAAGCTTTAAAAACTAAAAATTTTGAGCAAAGTGAGATTTTAAATAACAAGAACTTGCTAAGTTTATTTTAAAAATAAAAATAAAATTAAGTTTATGAAAATTAGTTCTGGAATGGGTAGTAGTTAATATAACTATTTATCATTTCTTAATGATAAATAAAAAGGGGATGCAAATAATGAAAGGAAACATAGAAGTACGTAAAGCAAATATAAGTGATATAAATAGAATAAATGATATTATGTTTTGTATTAATGATTTAAGAGCAAAAAGTACAGAATATGATGATTATAAAATCTATCATTCTAGAAGTTCTTTAGAAGAAGTATTAAAAGGTAATAAGGATGAAATGATATTTATTGCTGTGAAAAATAAAAGATTGATAGGAATGTTAAATTTTTCATTTAATAATCCTAACTATATGTTTTTTGCAGATAAATTTATTTATATAAATTATTTATATGTAGATACAGATTATTTACAAGATGAGTATAAGATAGAGTGTGTTACTAAAAAATTATTTGATAACACAATAATAGAAATGAAAAAATATGGTTTTAAGTACATATGTGCAGATGTGCTTAGTAAAGAATATGAATTAAGGGAAATACTAGAAAAAAATCATATGAAAAGTTATAGGCATAGATTATGTAAGAAAATAAAAACTGTTTAAATTAAATAATCTAATTTAGGGAGAAATTATGAAAAAAATATTAAACAATATATGGGAAGTAGCAAAAGAATACAAATGGCAAGAATTAATAGGTTTAATTTTTACTATTTTATATACAATTGCTGTATTTATATCTCCAATTGTATCTAGATATTTGATTGATGAAGTTATCCCAAGCAATTCACTTGATAAGCTGAAAATAGGAATATTAATATTTTTTGGAGGATGTATATGTCAACCTATATTTGGATACATAAAAAATAAAGTATTTATGAAAATAAGTGAAAATATAACAATAATGTTTAGAGAAGAGATGTTTAATAAAGTAATAAATGCACCTATGGAATTTTTTGATGGATGTAATAATGGAGCGATTGTATCTAGAATAAGTAATGACGGTAGAAATGTAAGTGAATTTATTACTAACTTTTTCGTTGTTGTTGTAAAAAATATAGTGCTAATAATTATGATTATTATTGGAATGTTAATTTTATCTAAAGAAATTACTTTAATAGTTATTTTATTATATGAAATATATTTTTTTGTTAACTGGAAAATATCTCATAAGTTTAATCCAATGTCCAAGGATATTCAGGAAAGCTATGATCAAATATGCATAAAAATTAATAGGAGCGTAGGATTGGTTAATACTATTAAAGCATTTAACCAAGAGGATAAAGTTAAAAAAGAGTTTAAGGAAATAATAGAGAAAAATTATAGGAACAATTTAAAGTTTAGAAAATTAAGTATGTTAATGAATAGTATAAGCAATGGAATAATGATAACATCATTGTCTATTGTATATGGAGTAGGAAGTTTACTTGTAATGGATGGAAAAATAACAATAGGAACAGTTGTAGCTATAGGGTTATATTTTCAGTTATTAGTACAACCGATATATGAGTTGTTGAATAGCAATATAGACATACATACAATAATACCTATATTTAATAGAATTAATGAATATATGAATTTAAAAACTGAAAGAGCTAGTAAGCAAAAAAATGAAATTCTTTATATTGAAGAGATAGAATTAAGAAATGTTAGTTTTAAGTATAGCAATGGAAGTGAAGCGGTAAAAAATATTAATTTAAGATTACCATCAAATGGTATTTTTGCAATAGTTGGAGATTCTGGTGCAGGTAAAAGTTCTTTAATAAAGTTATTAAGTGCTTTTTATGATTCCTATGAAGGTGAAATAAGAATAAATAAGAAAGAGCTAAAAGAATATGGAGTAAGAGATGTTAGAAGTGTTATAAGTTTAGTATCACAAGATATAGAGTTATTAAATGAATCTATTAAAAATAATATAAAAATGGGTAGAGATATAGAAGATTTAAAGATAGAGGAAGTTATAAGAAATTTAAATTTAGAAGAATCTATAAAAAAGTTAGAATTAGGTTATGACACTGTAATTAATGAAAGAGTTAATTTATCTGGTGGGGAAAAACAAAGGTTGTCTATTGCTAGAGCATTGGTGAAAAAATCATTAATTTATATTTTTGATGAACCGACAGCCGCATTGGATACTATAAATGAAAAAAGAGTAAAAGACATATTAGAAGAGTTATCAAAACAGAGTCTTGTAATTATAATAACTCATAATTTGAGTTTACTAAATAAGGCTGATTGTATTTATACAATGAAAAAAGGTGAAATAGTTGAGGAAGGAAATTATGAATATTTAACTGAAAAAGACTCATATTTTTCTAAACTTATGAAAGAGCTTTCTAACAAGTAATATAAGTAATTGGTGTACAAGCTTAGAAATAAATATTGTTTATAAGATAAAGTTAGTAAAGAGGTGATTGTAATGAAAAAAATGGTTATAGGATTTGTAAGTGTTATTATAATTACTTTAATTTTAACTTCATGTGTTCAAAAAAATAAAAATAAAATAAAATTTGATAAGGAAAGTGCTCCATATAGTAAAGAAGAAATCAGTGATTACACTTATAAAATAGAAGGTGATTCACTTGGAATAAAGAATGATTGTGGAAACTTAAAAATAGAGAAAGGTAATGTGGATAAAGTTAAGATTAGGATGGAAAAACTTGTTGGTGGAAAAAGTGAGGATAAATTGCAAGATGTGTTAGATAGTATGAATTGTACTTTAGAAAATGGAGTTGTTAATATCAATTCAACTTGGAAAGACAATTCTGCTGTAAATTCAATAAACATAGAAACTACTATAATTGTTCCAAGCAGTATTCAGTCAATAAGTATAGAAAACAACATTGGAGATATTAATATAGCAGGCAATTATGATGCTTTAAAAATTGACATAGAAAATGGAGAAATATCATACACTGGAAACTTAAAAAAAGGAAGCATATTTTCAAAAATTGGAAATGTTAATTTGAATCTACAAAACTTAAATAGTGATTATAGTTATGATATTCATGGTGAAGTTGTAAATGCAAAAATTAAAATACCAAAAGGAATTAAGATTAAAGCTATAGGTTCTATGGCTGAAAAAATTAAAATTAAAGATGGAATAAATGTTGATCAAGACGGAGCAATATTTGATATAAATGCTAAAGTAGGAAATATAAATATAGAAAATTAGAATGAAATTTGGGGGTATGCTTATGAATTTTGTTATTAGAGAAGCCAAATTATCTGATTTAGATAATATATTGGAATTATGGAGAGAGTTATCTGTAGATCAATTAGGAAAAGATAGTTACTATAAAGGAAACTTAGAATTTAATTGTGGTACTAATCAAATTAAAGAGTCTATATTAAATGATAATTGTGGAATGTTTGTTGTAGAATCTGGTGAAGATATTCACGGATTTGTAGAGGTATGGATAAATAGAAAGGATTTTGCTTTTGAAAATGATGATTATGCATATATATTGCACTATTATGTAAGGGAAAAAAGCAGGGCTGTAGGAAACATATTTTCTATTATATACCGTCTTTATAAAAGTGCTGAGGAGTGGTCTATAGGCAAGGGAAAGGACTATGTGGTGTCAGATGCTTTTGAGCATAATAAAAAAATAGTTAGGTTGTTAAAAAGAGTAGGTGTATCTAAATACAAAACACGAATGGTAAGAGAAATATGAGGTTGTTTTTAAAAATAGCATTTAACAGTATAAAGAAGAACAAGGTTAGATACATATTACTAACATGTACATTAGTTTTATCTACAATTATTATGTTAGCTACATCTATAATAAAAGATTCTGCTATTAAAATTAGAGAGGATCAACTTAGAAAAACAACTTTAAATAGTCAATTGTTAATAACAAAATCTGATGAAAAAAATCCTTTTTTTAACCCTGAAGATATTATAAAGTCTATTGAAGATATAGAAGGAATAAGTCATGTTGTGCCTAGAATAGGAGGTATAGCAAAAGACATTAAAACTTTAAAGAATGTAAATGTTATTGGAGTTAATTTTACTAAACAAAAAGCTGCATTCCCAATAGAATTAATAGATGAGTATGAAGTTAAAGATACGGAAAACGAAATCATAATTAATGAAAAATATGCAGATGAAAATTCTTTAAAGGTAGGGTCTAAAGTGAAACTATCAATTCAAGATAAGGAAGAAGAATTTATTATAAGTGGAATAGCTAAAAATACAGGAGTGTTTAATTCAAATATGAACACTGCAATGATTAATATTAGTGATGCTCAATATCTTTTAAGTCAAAATGAAAATGTTTATTCAGTTGGAATAACAATAAAAAATCTAGATAATATAAATAATATGATTGAAGAAGTACATTCTAAAATCTCATCTGATTTTATAATTCAACAAAGATATGATATAGATTATTTTAAATCATACGTAGGTACTATAGATATGGCATTAAAGATAATTGGCATATTATCTATATTTATCACACTATTTTTAACATATTCAACATTCTCACTTATAATTTATGAAAGGTTACATCAAATAGGTATATTAAGAAGTTTAGGAATATCAAGAAAAGATATTGCAATAAGTGTCATAGTGGAAAACTTACTTATAGTTCTAAGTTCAATAGTTATAGGAAGTATATTGACTGTTCCGTTTGTAAAAGTAGTTTTAAATTATATAGTACAAGATGGCTATTTTAATTTAAGTTTGGTGAAATTTTTATACATAGATGTCTTAATTGTACTTTTTAGCATCATGGTAATAGTAATTTCTTTAAAGAATATACTGAAGATGTCTGTTATAAATCTTTTAAAAGGTATAGGTAAGAAATCTTATAGAAGTAAAGGAAAAAAAATGTTCCAATATCTTTGTGGAGTTTTATCATTATCACTGTCAATAGTAATTTTAATTAGAGAATATAAAAGTGAAAATGGAGTATTTTTATTAATTTTAGGTTCTCTTTTACTTATTGCTGCTTTTATTTTATTAGTAAAAGTTTTACTAATAATAGTTAATGGGATTTTGGGGAAAATTCTTTCTATATTTAAAGGTTCAATTAGTATTTTGTTTAAAGAGTTTATAATGCAGTTCATTAATATATTAGATATAGTAGTTATTATTTCAATAATTATTTCATCAATGTATATAAGTGTTGCACTTAAAACAATGATAAATAATGGAGTAATGAATATATATAGGACTGCAGATGTAATGTTAAGTATAGATGGTTCGGTGGAAGAGGATTTTCATGATGAAATTATGAGTATAAAATATATTAATAACTCTTTATTTCAATCAAGAACAACAGAAATTATTAAAGATGTTAAAGTTGATATCGCTGGAATAGATGGCATTGATTACAAAAGAAATTTTTCAACGGAAATAATTAAACAGGGTGGATCGGATATATTTGAAAAACTTGATGATGGAAAAAATATTATAATAACAACTACATTTAGTAAAAATACTGGTATTAAAGTAAAAGATTCATTAAAAATTAAAGATGTAAATTATAATGTAATTGGAGTTGTTAGTAGTTTTGAAAATATGGGAAAAGTATTATTTATATCTAAGGATAATTTTAAACAGGATATAAAGGTAAAAGATAAGGATATGTGTCTTATAAAAGTTAAAAATGATGATGAAATAGAAACTATAATATATGAAATAGAAAAGCTGTTTAAAAATAAATATGAAAATAAATATTCTATACAAGAGTTATCAGTTCTTAATAAGCAGAATAATGATAATAATGAAAAAATATTTAATATAGTGAATGTTTTAATATGCATTTCTACTTTAATATGCATAATTAGTATGAGCAATAACATTACTATTAATATTTTATCTAGAAAAAAGGTATATGCTACAAAACGAGCACTAGGCATATCTAAAGGGTATTTGAGTAAATGTATTTTATTTGAAGCTATAATTTTGGGAACTTATAGTGGAGTTTTTGGAGTTGGATTAGGCGCTATATTAAGCAATTATATTAATAAAATTTTGTCTTATTATATTGGAGATATGATTTTTATTAAGAATGGTGAATTGATGGTAATACTAGTTTTAATTTCTATAAGTATGAGTATTATTAGTTATATATATCCTATAAGAAAAATATCTAAGATAAATATAATAGATGAAATAAAATCAGATGACTGATAAGGGGATTGATTATGAGTATATTAAAAGCTATTAATATCAAAAAAAAGATTAATGTAAGTGATAATTCTTATGAAATATTAAAAGGTATTAATTTAGATGTTAATGAAGGTGAATTTTTAAGTATAATGGGTCAATCTGGGGCGGGTAAGAGTACGCTATTATATATTCTTAGTGCTTTAGATACACCAAGTGAAGGTAGTATATTATTTGAGAGTAATGATATATTTAATATGAAAGATGCAAAGCTAAGTAAGTTAAGACGACAAAACTTCGGGTTTATTTTTCAGTTTTATAATTTAATAGAAGATTTAAATATTGAAGATAATATATCAATTATATTTGAATATGATGGAGTGCCTAAAAAAATATATAAAGAAAGATTAGATTTTTTACTAAATAAAGTTGGTTTATATGAAAAGAGAAAGTGTTATCCATATCAATTGTCAGGAGGACAGCAACAGAGAGTAGCTATAGCTAGGGCTTTGATTACTGATCCCAAAATTATATTTGCAGATGAACCTACAGGGAGCTTAGATTCCGAATCTGGTAACAATGTATTAGAAATATTAAAGGCATTAAATATAAATGATAAAAAGACTATAGTAATGGTAACACATGATAAATATGCTGCATCCTTTAGCGATAGGGTTATAGAAATAAAAGATGGTAAGATTAATACGAATAATAAATAGATTTGAAAAATAAGCCACCTCAAATAGAATTTGAGGTGGCTTATTTTTTTATAAAAGTGAGTTATATATAATACCATAGATAGATTTAAAGCAATAATCTAAAAGTAGATGCATGAAAATCAATTAATACGAACGAAAAAATAAAAAAATAAAAAAATATACGTAAAATTCATTGACTGTTTTTAAATAAGCTGATATTATAAAGATGAAGAATACACGAAATAAAAAATAAAAATTAAAAATAAAGTTTGCAATGATACGAAAAATAAAACTTTTTATATTTTAAATGTTAAGAGGAGGAGTAGGAGATGGAAAATTATTTTGCATTACAAGATAGTGCAACAGATGTAAGAAAAGAAGTCGTTGGTGGAATAACTACATTTTTAACTATGGCTTATATAATAGCTGTAAATGCTAATATTTTAGGAGCTGAGGGAGTGGGAATGCCACCAGGTGCCATAGTTACTGCTACGTGCTTAACAGCAGGCTTAACAACTATATTTATGGGGCTTTATGCAAAGCTGCCTTTTGCATTAGCACCAGGTATGGGATTAAATGCTTTCTTTGCATTTTCTGTAGTTTTAGGTATGGGGATATCTTGGCATGTAGCATTAACAGCTGTATTTGTAGAGGGTATTATATTTATTTTATTATCTTTAACTAATGTAAGAGAAATGGTTGTGAATGCTATTCCTACAAATTTAAAATATGCAGTAACAGCAGGTATAGGCTTATTTATTTCATTTATAGGATTTATTAATGCTGGAATAGTTATTAAAAGTGATGCTACAACTGTAGCTATGGGAAATTTAATTAGTCCAACTGTGTTAATAGCTGTTGTTGGAGTATTGATAATAGTTATACTTTCTAAAAAAAATGTTAAAGGTGCTATACTTTGGGGTATTTTGATTAGTTCTATTGTCGCATGGGGATATGCTATTATATCGCCAGAATCAGCATTATCTTATGGAATATCATTACCAGAGAGAATATTTAAATATGAATCATTAAAACCTATAGCATTTAAATTAGATTTTTCTTTTTTTAACTCTAAAGCGCAAATTATGCAATTTATAACTATAGTATTTACATTTTTATTTGTAGACTTTTTCGATACCGTTGGAACGTTGGTAGGGGTAGCGTCTAAAGTAGGTATGGTAGATGAAGATGGAAAAGTTAAAAATGCAGGTAAGGCATTATTAGTTGATGCTATAGGAACTACTGTAGGTTCTATTTTAGGAACATCTACTGTTACAACTTATGTTGAAAGTTCAGCAGGAGTGGCAGCAGGTGCAAGAACGGGCTTAGCTTCAGTTGTTACAGGAATTTTATTTTTAATAGCATTATTCTTTTCACCGATATTTATAGCAATACCATCAGCAGCTACAGCACCAGCTCTTATAATAGTTGGATTCTATATGATTGATAGTATAAAAAATATAGATTTTTCGGATTTCACAGAAGGGGTACCTGCTTTCTTGACATTAGCATTGATGCCATTAACTTATAGCATAGGAGATGGATTAACAATAGGTGTTTTAGCTTACGCTAGTATGAATTTTATAAGTAACATAGTAAGTAAAGAAAAGAAGAAAATTTCACCAGTAATGTATATTTTGGCAATAGTATTTTTAATAAAAATTATAGCGTCTCATTAATATTAACATTAATATATAGAATAAGTAAATCTTCAAAGTAATAATTGCTTTACTAAAGATTTACTTGTTTTTTATTGTAAAAATTCAATTTAAACAATAATCTTAATTGAAAATTTTTCAGATATTCTTAAAATATGAAATGTAAAAGTTTATGTATATATAGATATACAGGGTAAGTGGGATAAGTGAAAAATGTTATCAAATGATAAAATGAACAGGTTATAAGACGTATAAATTATATAAATATAAGAATAAGTTTAAAATGATTTTAAAAAAGTAACTATATTAAAAAATGGTGGTTAACTTAAAAAAGTTAAGTTTAGAAAGATAGTTTAATTAAACAATAGGAAAATTAAAGATAAAGTATTTATTAGGCTCTGTTGATGGCGTAGTTGAAGCAGACAAAGTTTTCTTTGCTTACTCATATAAAGGAACTAAACCTGCAAATATGCCAAGACCTTCTCGTAAAAGAGGAAAACAAGTTAAAAAGTGTGGTATAAGCAAAGAAATAGATAAATACTTTTATATCATAAAAAGAAACAATCCGAACTAAAAATTTGATAGTTAACAGTAATATACCCCATAGTTATACTATGGTTAAAGATTTCAAGACAAGACAATCGATATTTATATAAATTTAAATTTATTTAAATAATTACTGAGATTATAATCTACAAATTATGTACAATGAGAATATATGGTATTAAATTATAATCCGTAAATTTATAGTTACATAAATATGAAAATAAACTTTTTTATAATTTAGATATATATTAAAATTTAGATTTAATCAATAACAGAAAAAATGCATTATCAATTGAGAATGACAAGTTTATAACTTATATGATTAAATTTATATGAAAGATAAAAGAATAAATTAAATTAATTTTGTACATTATGTAAAAATATATAACATTGGAACATTTTATGACATATGAGAATACCATAAGTTATATTAGTAATTTGCAAGGTGATTTTATGAAGATAAATAATAGATTAAATGGTATAGGTGAATACCACTTTAAAAATCTGGATTATATAAGAGAAAAAAGGATATCTATGGGCAAAAAAGTAGTAGATTTAAGTATAGGAGATCCTAATTTACTAGTAGATGAAAACATAAAGGAAGGATTAATTGAAGGTATGAATAAAAAGGGTTTTAATAAATATCCTCCTTATGATGGGTTAGAAGAATTAAAATTGCAAATAATAAAGTATTATAAAGACAAATTTAGTGTACAATTAGAAGAAGAGGAAGTAGTTATATTAATAGGATCAAAAGAAGGAATAAGTAACGTAATACCTTCAGTATGTGATATAGGAGATACTGTTTTAGTACCAGAACCAGGATATCCAGTTTATTATATAGCATCTAAATTATGGGGTTGTTTTCCTTGCACAGTACCATTAAAAGAGGAAAATAATTATTTGATAGATTTAGATAATATACCAGAAAATACAGTATCTAAAGCTAAGTTAATGTTTATTAATTACCCCAATAATCCAACTGGAGCAAGTGCAACGGAAGAATTTTTTGAAAGAATAGTTAAATTTGCTAAAGAAAAAAATATAATTGTTTGCAATGATGCTGCATATTGTGAAATAATAGAACAAGATATAAAACCTATAAGCATATTACAATTTGATAAAGAAAAAACAGTTGTAGAATTTGGAAGTTTTTCTAAGTTGTATAATATGACTGGTTTTAGAATTGGATATGCTGTGGGAAATAAAGAAGTAATTAAGAATTTAATTAAAGTAAAAAGTAACTTAGATTCTGGCCAGTTTATGCCAATACAATATGCTGCTATTAATGCTTTGAAACTAGGCGATGAATATAATGAACAATTAAAAGAAGAATATAGCAAAAGAAGAGTTTTGGTAAAAAAAATATTACAAGAAAAAAATATTAAATTTTTTGATAGTTATTCTACATTTTATATTTGGTGCAAGACACCTAAAGGATACACAACTTATGAATTTTGCTTAGAACTTTTAAATAAGCATGGAATTATAGTTACACCAGGAGATATTTTTGGTACTTTAGGGTATGATTATTTTAGAATAGCATTAACACAACCATACAATATAATTGAAAACTCTCTTTCAAGTCTTGACAAATATGAATAAAAGTTATAAAAATGATAGTATGTATAAAGTTTAACAAATTTGAAAAGTAGAGGCTGTTTTGCCTCTATTTACTCTTTAAAAAATCAGATTTTCTTTAATTTCCTATTAAATAATTCAAAATGCTAAATAATACATATATTTTTAACTTGAAATTGATAATGTAAATTTTGTATAATAGTGAATAAAGAATTTTACAAAGAACTCGGAAGGATGCGTTGATAAATGATAAAAAGCATGACGGGCTTTGGGCGTGGGAGTGTACCGAATGGGCACTCAAATTTTATTGTAGAAATAAAAAGTGTTAATCACAGATATTTTGAACTAAATGTAAGAATGCCAAGAGCTTTAATCTCATTAGAAGATGGTATAAGAAAAATTTTAAGTGAAAAAATAAAAAGAGGTAAAGTAGACGTATTTATAACTCAAAAGACACTTGAAAAAGAAAATGTAGAAGCTGTTTTGAATGAAGAACTAATAAAAAGTTATATGAATTGTTTAAGTAAAGTTCAAAATATGTATGATTTAAGAGATGACATTTCAACTATGAGTTTAGTGAGGCTTCCAGAAGCCATTACTCTTGAACAGAAGGAAGAAAATTTAGAAGAAGTTTGGAAAGAATTACAAGCTTCTTTAAATATTGCAATGGATTCTCTTTTAATTATGAGATTAGAAGAAGGAGAAAAGCTAAGACAAGACATAGAAAAGAAATGTGATTTAGTTTTAGGTTATGTAAATGAGATAGGTGAAAGAGTACCTGGCACAATATTAGAGTACAGAGAAAAATTAAGGAAAAGACTTAAAGAACTTTTAGAGGATACTCAAATAGAAGAAAATAGATTTGCTATGGAAGTTGCACTACTTGCAGATAAAACTGCAATTGACGAAGAAATAGTAAGATTAAACAGTCATATATGTCAAGTAAAAGAAACTTTAAAAATAGAAGGACCTATCGGTAGAAAACTTGATTTTATAATTCAAGAAATGAACAGAGAAACAAATACAATAGCATCTAAGGTTACAGATTTAAGTATAACTAATTTAGCATTAGAAATTAAAAGTGAAATAGAAAAAATTAGAGAACAAGCTCAAAATATAGAGTAAATAGGAGGACACTAATGGGTATAAAATTAATAAACATAGGATTTGGAAACATAGTTTCAGCTAACAGGTTAGTTGCAATTGTAAGCCCAGAATCAGCACCAATAAAGAGAATCATTCAAGAAGCGAGAGATAGAGGTATGCTTATTGATGCTACATATGGAAGAAGAACAAGAGCCGTAATAATAACAGACAGTGATCATGTAATATTATCAGCAGTACAACCAGAGACTGTTGCTCATAGATTATCATCAAAAGAAGACGACCATCATATAGATGAGGTTGATGAATAAAATGGGAGTTAAAGGGCAATTATTAGTTATATCAGGTCCGTCAGGGGCTGGAAAAGGTACTGTTTGTAAGGCTTTATTAGAGAAAAATGATATATGGATATCAGTTTCAGCAACTACAAGATCTCCTAGGGCAGGAGAAGTTGATGGAATAAATTATTTTTTTACACCAAGAGAGGATTTTCTAAAAAAAATTGAAAATGATGATTTTTTAGAGTATGCTGAAGTATATGGTAATTTTTACGGAACACCTAAAAGTAAAGTTTTTGAAATGCTTGAAAATGGTAGGGATGTAATATTAGAAATAGATATACAAGGTGCACTTAAAATAAAGTCTGCTTATCCAGATGGAGTGTTTGTATTTATACTTCCTCCATCAATGGAAGAATTAGAGTCAAGAATAACAAATAGAGGTAGTGAAACACCAGAATCATTAAAAACTAGATTAAATGCCGCTTATGATGAAATTTCTTTTGCATCAAAGTATGATTATGCAGTAGTTAATGATAGAGTTGAAGATGCTGTAAAGAAAATTGAAAGCATAATAATGGCTGAAAAATGTAGAGTTTATAAAATAAAAGATGAAATATTAGGGAGGTTCTAATATATGAAAAGTAACAATAGTTCAATGATTAACCCATCAATAGTAGATTTATTAAATAAGGTTGAAAACAGATACTCATTAGTAGTAGCAACTTCTAAAAGAGCAAGACAAATAATCGATGGTTCAGAGCCATTAATAGAAACTGAAAGTACAAAACCAGTTACTATAGCTATAAAAGAAATAAATCAAGATGTATTATTATCTGAAAGCCAAGATGTGAAAGAGGGCTTAAAGTAAGATGAACAAAGAAAAGACAGTAGTTATAGGAGTATGTGGCGGAATAGCTGTTTATAAAGCTTTAGATGTTATAAGTAGATTAAAAAAGAAAAACGTTAATGTACATGTTATAATGACAAAATCAGCTACTGAATTTGTGAGTCCTCTTAGTTTTCAATCATTAAGTCAAAATATGGTTATTACTGATATGTTTGCAGAACCTAAAGCATGGGAAATACAACATGTATCTTTAGCTAAAAAAGCAGATCTTATGGCTATAATTCCCGCTACAGCTAATATAGTTGGAAAAGTTGCAAATGGAATTGCAGATGATATGTTATCTACAACAATAATGGCAACTAAGGCGCCAGTTGTTTTTGCTCCAGCTATGAATACAAATATGTATACAAATTCAATAGTTCAGGAAAATATATCTAAGTTAAAAGGTTTAGGATATAAATTTATAGCACCTGAAAGTGGAAGATTAGCTTGTGGTGATGTCGGTGATGGAAAGCTTGCTGATACAGAAAGCATTGCAGAATTTATATTAAGTAAATTAAACAGTAAAAAAGATTTAGATGGTAAAAAAGTATTAGTGACGGCAGGTCCAACTATATCAAAAATTGATCCAGTAAGGTACATAACAAATGGATCAAGTGGTAAGATGGGGTATGCTGTAGCAGAAGAAGCAAGAGATAGAGGTGCAGAGGTTACTTTAATAAGTGGACCTACCAATTTAAAACCACCAACTGGAATAGAATTTATATCAATACAAAGCAATTCAGAGATGTATGATGAAGTATTAAAAAGATTTGGAAATAGTGATATAATTGTAAAATCAGCAGCAGTTGCAGATTATAAGATAAAAAGCTATTCAGAAGAAAAAATAAAAAAAGGCTCTGGAGATTTAATTTTAGAATTTACAAGAGATAATGATATATTAAAATCTTTAGGCAAAATGAAAAAAAATCAAATATTAGTTGGTTTCGCAGCAGAAAGCCATAATCTAATTGAAAATGCAAAAGGTAAAATAAAAAATAAGAATTTAGATTACATAGTGGCTAATGACATAACTGATAATGATGCTGGATTTGCTAAAGATACTAATAAAGTTACAATTATTAAAAAAGATGAGACTTTGATTCCTTTAGAAGTAATGGATAAGAAAAAAGTAGCTGGAAGTTTATTTGATATTGTAATTAAAGATTTAAAATAAAAAGCGACATTGTCGCTTTTTATTTTTATATATAAATATATAAGGGCAAAATAGTAGTTGGTTTTGAAATTATGGTATAATATTAAAAGTTAATTTTTATAGGGTTATAAGATTAATATTCAGCTTATACAGGAAATTTTAAATATTAATAGTTTTGTTTAAGATGAAAAATTTCCATTTCATAAGAAAATAAATTGAATTTTAAATTTAGAACCTTATATTAATATTTATATATTAGTATGAAAGAGAGGTACATATGAAGGATTATGTTGGGATAATAGTAAATAATGAAGCGGTAAAGTTGGATAAAATATTTACTTATAAAGTCCCAGACAACTTGAAGAATGACATGTTGATTGGTCATAGGGTTAAAGTTCCTTTTGGGTTTGGAAATAAATTCATAGATGGATTTGTTATAAGTTTTTATAAAGAAGATGATATAGATAAAAAAAATATAAAAAAAATTAAATGTGTAAAATCTATATGCGATGAGTTGCCATTATTAAAACATACTGATATAAAGCTTATAGAGATAATGAGAAGAAAATATTTATGTACTTATCTGGAAGCTATAAAAGTAATAATACCTACGTCTATCACAAAAGGGATAAAATTTAAAACTAAATTAGTAGTTATGGTGTCTAAACCATTGGAAAAAAAATATTTAAAAGAAAATTATATAAATATATATGAATTTATAAAGGTTAATAACGGAATTTATAGTAAGTCAGAATTGTCAAAAGAAAATGGTTTTTCCTTATCATCTATAAATACTTTAATAAAATATGATTTTTTAAAGTGTGAAGAAAGCATAGTAGATAGGTATAATGTAAAAGAATATAAGAAATATGAAAAAAAAGTATTGAACAAAGATCAAAAAAATGCAGTAGACAATATTTTGAATTCATCAAAAAAACAATTTTTAATACATGGGGTAACTGGTAGTGGAAAAACAGAAATATATATGAATCTAGTAGAAGGTATGATGAATAATGGAAAAGACTCTATAATATTAATACCAGAAATTTCTCTTACTCCACAGATGGTAGAAAGATTTAAAGGAAGATTTGGAAAAGATGTTGCAATTTTTCATAGTAAATTAAATGATGGAGAAAGATTTGATGAATGGATGCGAGTTAAAATGGGGAAAGTCAAACTTGCTATAGGTGCTAGGTCTGCATTGTTTCTACCTTTTGAAAATCTAGGGCTTATAGTTATAGATGAAGAGCATGAAGCTAGCTATAAATCAGAAAGTGATCCTAAGTATGTTTCAAGAGAAATTGGTGAAATCAAAACTCAACTTGAATATTGTAAATTAGTTTTAGGTTCAGCTACACCTTCTATAGAAACATACTATAAAGGTCTTATAGGGGAGTATGATATAATTACACTAAATAATAGAGCTGCAAATAACAAATTGCCAGAAATTTTTGTTTCAGATATGAGAGAAGAACTTGCAAATGGAAATAGAAGTATTTTTAGTAATGAGCTCTATAAAAGCATTGAAGAAGCTTTGAGTAAGGATGAACAGATAATATTATTTTTAAACAGAAGAGGATATTCAACATTTGTATCTTGTAGAAGTTGCGGATATGTTTTTAAGTGTGATAGATGTGATATATCATTAACGTATCACAATAATCAGTCATCTTTAAATTGTCATTATTGTGGAAATAAAGTTCAAAAACCTAAAATTTGTCCTAAATGTGGTAGTAAATATGTAAAGCATTTTGGAATAGGGACTGAGCAACTTGAAAATCAAGTAAACAAAATGTTTCCAAATGCCAAAGCTATAAGAATGGATTTTGATACAACAAGAGAAAAAAATTCATATGAAGTATTGTATAGTAAATTTAAAAATAAAGGTGCTAATGTACTTATAGGTACTCAAATGATAGCTAAAGGATTAGATTTCCCAGATGTTACGTTAGTAGGGGTAATTGCTGCGGACTTATCATTAAATATACCAGACTATAAATCAACAGAAAGAACTTTTCAATTAATAACTCAGGTAGCTGGTAGAGCTGGCAGGGATAAAAAAGATGGGAAAGTAGTTGTACAGACATACAATCCTGATAATTATAGTATAAATTATGCAGCAAACAATGATTATTTGAGTTTTTTGAAAGAAGAATTGCAACTTAGAAAATGTTTAAATTATCCACCTTTTTCCAAAGTGATGAGTATGAATTTCAGTAGTGAAAAAGAGAATTTTCTTATAGATAATGTTCAACAATTAGGTTATAAATTAAAAAATTTATTAGAAAAAAATCAAGAGGTATCTATATTAGGGCCGTGCCCTTGTGGCATATCTAAAATAAAAAATTATTATAGATGGCAAATAATTATTAAGGGAAAGATAACAGAAGATTTAGCAATGAATATAAAAAAATTTGTTTATGAAGAGTTAGAAAATGTTTATAATGATATAAGGACTAGCATAGATATAAATCCCAATAATATGTTATAGAATTTTATATGGATAAAATACAATTTTAATTTTTATAAAAATGATTAAAGTTAAAGAAAAGGAGAATTATTATGGCGTTAAGACAAATTAGAACACAAGAAGATGAAGTTTTAAGGAAAAAATGTAAAATAGTTAATGAAATAAATGATAGGTTGTTAACATTAATTAAAGATATGAAAGAGACTATGTATGAATCTAATGGTGTTGGACTTGCAGCTCCACAGGTAGGAATATTGAAAAGAGTTGTTGTAGTAGATATAGGAGAAGGTCCTATTGTATTAATAAATCCTGAAATACTTGAATCAAAAGGAGAAATAATTGATTTAGAAGGATGCTTAAGTGTTCCTAATGAGCATGGAAAAGTTAAAAGACCACAATATGTTAAGGTGAAAGCTATGAATGAAAATGGTGAATGGTTTACTGTGGAAGGGGAAGATTTTTTAGCAAGAGCATTTTGTCATGAAATAGATCATTTGGATGGAATCCTTTATATAGATAAAATAGAAATGTAGGTGATAATATGTCAAAGATGAAAATAGTATTTATGGGAACGCCAGATTTTGCAGTTCCTTCTTTAGAAGAATTAGTAAAAGAGTTTGATGTTAAAGCTGTAATCACTCAACCGGATAGACCAAAAGGAAGAGGAAAATCTTTAGCAATGTCTCCAGTTAAAGAGGTTGCTTTAAAACATAATATAGAAGTATATCAACCAGAAAAAATTAGAAAAGATCAAGAAACTATAGATAAAATAAAGGCTATAGAGCCAGATTTTATAGTAGTAGTAGCTTTTGGACAGATACTACCAAAAGAAGTATTAGATATTCCTAGATATGGTTGTATAAATTTACATGGATCATTGCTTCCGAGATTTAGAGGAGCAGCACCTATAAATTATTCTGTTATGGCAGGAGATAAGGTGTCAGGAAATACTACTATGCTAATGGATGTAGGTCTTGATACTGGAGATATGCTTTTGAAAAATACAGTTGAAATTACTGAAAACATGACAGCAGGAGAATTATATGAAATTTTAAAGGAAACAGGAGCACCGTTGCTTATAGAAACCTTAAAGAAATTAGCCAATAATGAATTGACACCAGAAAAGCAAGACGATGATCTAAGTTGTTATGCTCATATGTTAAATAGAGATATGGCTAATATTGATTGGAATAAAAGTGCTCAAGAAGTGCATAATTTTATAAGAGGATTAAATCCATTTCCTATTGCGTATAGTTATCATGAAGATAAGATGATGAAAATCTTAGAGTCAGAGGTTTTAAATGAAAAGTCTACAAAAACTCCTGGAACTATACTAAAAGTTGATAAGGAGGGAATGAGAATATCAACAAAAAATGGTATTCTGTTAGCAAAAAAAATTCAATTCCCTAATAAAAAAGCTATGAAAGTGTCAGAATATATAAAAGGAAATTCAATAGAAGAAAATATAGTTTTACATAAATAAATTATGAAAATCTATAAAATAAAAGATGTAGGAGGTTGCTGATTATGTATCCATTCTATTTTGATTCTACAATGTTAATACTTATACCAGCTCTTTTGATTTCTATGTGGGCACAGATGAATATTTCATCTACATTTGCTAGGTATTCCAAGGTTTATAGTAAAATGGGGTATACAGGTAAGGATGTAGCTAGGATGATATTAGATGCACATGGATTATTTGATGTTCCTATAGAGATGATAGGAGGAAATTTAACAGACCATTATGATCCACAAAGAAGAGTTGTTAGACTCTCAAGAGATGTTTATAGTGGTACATCAATAGCGTCAATAGGTGTAGCGGCACATGAGATAGGTCATGTAATTCAACATAAAGAAGGTTATGGACCTATAAAAGTTAGAAGTGCATTAGTACCTATTGCTAATATAGGATCAAATGCATCTTGGTTTTTATTTTTCTTAGGTATAATTTTTAGTATAAACCCATTAATAAATATAGGTATTATATTATTTTCAGCTACAGTATTATTTCAACTTGTAACATTGCCAGTTGAATTCAATGCATCCAATAGAGCTATAGAAATAATCAGGTCTAAAGGAATACTAGTAGGAGATGAAGTAAATGGTGCTAAGAAAGTATTAAATGCAGCAGCTCTTACTTATGTTGCAGCAGTTATAACTGCAGTATCACAATTGATAAGACTTTTAGCAATTAGAGACAGAAATGAATAAATTTTAATGAGGTAAAAAAATGAATAATGCTAGACAAATAGCAGTAGATGTTATAACACAAGTTTTTAATAATAAGGCTTATTCTAATATTGTATTAGGTAAAGAACTTAATAAAAGTGATTTAAGTGATGTTGATAAAGGCTTGGTAACTGAAATTGTTTATGGAACGATAAAATATAAATATACGATAGATAAGATAATACAAAGTTTTACTGGAAAGAACTTTAAAAAACTAGAGGATTTTGTACTAAATATTTTAAGAATATCTATATATCAAATAAAGTATTTAGATAAAATACCTCCATTTGCTGCAGTAAATGAAGCTGTAAATTTAACAAAGAAAAATTCATCTTTAGGTGCATCAAAATTAGTGAATGGAGTATTAAGAAATTATTTAAGGAATTTAGAAAAAAGTTATTGTGGAGAGGATCCTATTGAAAAATTATGTTTTGAATATTCTTTTCCAAGATGGTTAGTAGAACATTTTATAAAACAATACGGTAAAAAAACAACTGAAAAAATATTAATAGGATTAAATGAAAGGCCTGCACTAACTGTAAGGGTCAATGAAATAAAAGGCGAATATGAAGAAATTTATAATAACATGGAAAATGAAGGATATCAAGTGTCTGAAGGATATGTTGCTCCAGAAGCCATTAGAATTGTAAATGGAAGAAATATTGAAGATAATCTTTTATTCAAAGAAGGCTATGTAACTGTTCAAGATGAAAGTGCTATGTTAGTAGCTCCATCAATGGAACTTGATAATGATTTGAAAGTATTAGATTTATGTAGTGCACCAGGAGGAAAAACAACACATATTTCTGAGATTATGAACAATACAGGAGAAGTTTTAGCTTTTGATATACATGAAAATAAATTATCCCTTATAAAAGATAATGCAAAGAGACTTTATATAGATAATATTAAATGTGAAACTTTAGATGCTACTGTATATAAAAAAGAATTTAACAAATATGCAGACAGAGTATTGATAGATGTTCCTTGTTCTGGGCTAGGAATTATAAGAAAAAAACCAGAAATTAAATATACTAAAAATCAAAAAGAATTAAAATCAATAGTTGAAATTCAAAGAAATATAATGAATAACGCAGCAAAATATGTAAAAAAAGATGGAGTTATTTTATATTCCACTTGTACTTTGAATAAAGAAGAGAATGAAAAAAATATTCAGTGGTTCTTAAAAAATCATCCTAATTTTAGATTAGAACCTTTATTTTATGGTAATGTTGATAATATAATTTATGGTGATAGTGGAGAGGTAACTATATTACCTAATAAATTTATGGATGGTTTCTTTATTGTTAAAATACGTAGGATTGGGTAGGTGCAATTGTGAGAAATATATTGGACTTAAACGTTAAAGAATTAAAGCTTTGGATGAAGGAAAATGGGGAAAGTGAGTTTAGAGCAAAACAAGTTTTTTCTTGGATTTATAAATATGTATATAATTTTGATGATATGAAAAACCTATCAAAATCTACTAAGGAAAAATTAAAAAATAATTTTTATATTGGAGTTCCTAAAGTATTAGAAAAATACAATTCTGTTGATGGGAATACAAGAAAATATTTATATAAAATGCAGGATAATAATTTAATAGAATCTGTAGTTATGCAATATAAACATGGAAATTCTATATGTGTATCCACTCAAGTAGGTTGTAGAATGGGATGTAAGTTTTGCGCGTCTACAATAGATGGTGTTGTTCGTAATCTAACTAGCGGAGAGATTTTAGGACAAATAATAAAAGCACAAGAAGAATTAGGTGAGAGAATATCAAATGTTGTTCTTATGGGAAGTGGAGAACCACTTGATAACTTTGACAATGTCATTAAATTTTTAGAACTTGTAAATGCAGATTATGGATTAAATATTGGGCAAAGGCATATAACATTATCTACTTGTGGTATAGTTCCTAAAATAAAGGAATTAGCAGATAAAGATATGCAGATAACCCTTGCTATTTCGCTTCATGCTCCTAACAATGAAATGAGAAAACAAACTATGCCTATAGCTAAAGCTTTTAATATAGATGAATTATTAGAAGCTTGCAATTATTACATAGATAAAACTAATAGAAGAATAACTTTTGAATATGCATTGGTAAAAGGATTTAATGATAGAGAAGATGATGCATTAGAATTGTCTAAAATTTTAAAAGGTATGCTTTGCCATGTGAATTTAATACCGATAAATGAAATAAAGGAAAGTGAACTAAAAAGAGCTAATATAGACGATATAAATAAATTTAAGGATATTTTAATAAAAAATGGCATAGAGACAACTGTTAGAAAAGAGATGGGCTTAGATATAAATGCAGCTTGTGGACAACTTAGAAGAAGTTATTTAGAAAAAAAGGAGTTGTAACAATGGGGAGATTAATAGGAATAAAATCTGATGTGGGAAATAAAAGAGTTTTGAATGAGGATTTTGTTAAATATTTTGAATATGAAGATATTGCTATATTTGCCATAGCAGACGGTATGGGCGGGCATAATGCAGGTGAAGTAGCAAGTAAGATGGCCTTAGAAACAGTTATAGATTATTTAAAGAAGAACAAAGATGAAGAAGGTAGAATAGCATTAACTAAAGCAGTAAATTTGGCAAATCATCATATATATAAGGCTGCCTTATTAAAGGATGAATATAGTGGAATGGGAACTACAATTACAATTTGTTATATAAAAGATGAAAAATGCTTAGTTGCAAATGTTGGAGATAGTAGATGCTATGTTATCTGTAAAGACAAATTAGTAAAAGTTACAAAGGATCATTCTTTAGTTCAAGAACTTTTGGATAATGGCACTATTAGTGAAGAAGAAGCTCAAAATCATCCTAATAAAAATGTAATTACAAGAGCTATTGGAACTAAACCAATTGTAGATGTTGATATTTATGAGCTAAATTTAAATGAATTTGATAAAGGACTTTTATGTACTGATGGACTAACAAATGAATTAAGTGAACAGGAAATTTGTAATATTATTATTACAGATAAAGAAGATGTTTGTGATGAGCTTATAAAAGCTAGTAAAGATAGAGGCGGAAGAGATAACATCTCAGTTATCATATTTAAAGGAGCGTGTGGAGATGATTGGAACCATATTGGGGAGTAGATATGAGCTGATTGAAAAAATCGGTGAAGGTGGCATGGCTATAGTTTATAAGGCTAAATGTCGACTTTTAAATAGGTATGTTGCAGTGAAAATACTAAAAGAGCAATATACTTCTAATATTGAATTTATGGATAAGTTTAGAAAAGAGGCTGCGGCTACAGCAAGTTTTTCACATAATAATATAGTTAACATATTTGATGTTGGAGTAGAGGGAAAATACAATTATATTGTTATGGAGTTAGTAGAGGGGAAAACATTAAAGCAAGTAATTTGTGAAAATGGTAGCTTACCATGTGATCAAGTAGTGGAATTTGGAATACAAATAGCACAAGCATTAGAGTGTGCGCATAGAAATGGTGTTATTCATAGAGATATAAAGCCACATAATATTTTAGTTAAAGAAGATGGGGTAGTTAAAGTTACGGATTTTGGTATAGCTAAAGCTTCTAATAGCGACACTATAACCCATACAACAAAAGTTATAGGTTCAGCTCATTATTTTTCCCCAGAGCAGGCGAAAGGGAAAGTTGTAGACTTTAGAACCGATATATATTCTTTAGGTATTGTACTTTATGAAATGGCTACTGGTAAATTGCCTTTTGATGGGGATAGTCCTGTATCTATAGCTTTAAAACATATACAGGAGCCAGTAATACCTCCAACTGCTATAAAATACGATATACCATTAAATATTAGCAACTTAATATTAAAGGCTATAGAGAAAGAGCCTATTAAAAGATATCAAAGTGCTACAGAGATATTACATGATTTAAGACAAATAAGAAGTAATATTAGTTATAATATACCTCAAAATAATGGTGATACTGAAGAATTTACAAGAATAATGAGTCCTATAAATATTGATGAAGATAAATCATCAAAAACATCATATGAAGATAGCAATAATTATAATTTGTATGGAAAAAATGATGATGAAGAAGATTATGATGATGAAGATTACGATGATGAAGAATATGATGACGATGAAGAAGATGAAGTTAAGCCAAGGAAAAAAAGATCCAAAAATAAGAAAATGAAATTGATATTAGTATCTATAGGAATATTCATAGTTCTAATTGGAGCTTTTGCAATAACGTTATCAATGAAGCCGTCTACAGATGCTGGTTCTAGTAAAAAAGAGGTTAAAATACCACAAATTGTAGGAAAAAGCGAAGAAAATGCTAAAACTATCATTGAAGAACTAGGACTTGTATTTAAAGTTGATGGTGAAGAAAAAAGTGATAAACCTAAAGGGGAAGTATTAAAATGTATTCCTAATGAAGGAACTACAGTGAAAAAGAAATCCGAAGTAAAAGTTATTGTAAGTTCAGGACCTGAAGAAGTAACTGTACCTGATTTAGGAAATTTAACTTTACAAGAAGCACAAAATCAAATTGCAAATATGGGGTTTAAAGTTGGAAAAGTTATAGAGGAAAATAATGAAACTTATAGTGAAGGAACTGTAATTAGACAAGACCCACAGCCAGGGACTGCAGCTAAAAAAGGAGACACTATAGATGTAGTTGTAAGTAAAGGATCAGCTGTTAAATATTCTCAGACTCCAGATTTAATTAACATGACTGTAGATGAAGCATCTAATGTTCTAAGCGCAGCTAATTTAAAATTAGGAGCAACTACGGAAGTTTCAACTACTGATAAGAGCCGTGATGGAAAAATATTTTATCAAAGTGTATCATCTGGATCAAAAGTTAATGAACAAACGGCAGTAGATGTTAAGTATTATAAATATAAAGAACCTGAACCAGAAAAAGTTTCTGTGCCTTATTTTGTAGGTATGACATTAGGTGATGCTAAAAATTTAGCTAATAGCCTAGGATTGAATGTAAGTGGTTCAGGAGAAGATAGTGATATAATTGAAAGTCAAAGCATACAAGCAGAAACTAAAGTTAATAAAGGTGAAAATATAAGTGTCACTGTTAAAAAACAGGAACCTGAAAAACCTGAAAAACCTGAAAAACCTGATGAAGGAGAAAATCAACAATAGATTTGGAGGATATATGCAAGGAATAATAGTTAAAGGTATTGGTGGTCTTTATTATGTAAAGAGTGAAGGAAACACATATACATGCAAAGCTAGAGGAAAGTTTAGATATAGTAATTTATCACCTATGATAGGTGATAATGTAGAAATTAAGATAGAAGGTAATTCTGTTACAATAGAAAAAATATATGAAAGAACAACTGAACTTATAAGACCAGTTGTTGCCAATGTAACTCAAGCTTTTGTTATATTTGCATTTAGACATCCTGATTTAAACAGGGATTTGCTTAGCAAATTCCTGTTACTATGTGAATATAATAATTTGAATGCCATTGTTTGTTTTAATAAAATGGATCTTGAAAATGAAAATATTGATAAAGTAAAAGAAGAACTTGAATCAGCAGGTTATGAGGTTCTATACTTAGAAGCTAAAAATAATTTAGGACTTGAAAAACTAAAAGAAAAAATTAAAGATAATATAAGCGTATTTTGTGGTCCATCAGGAGTAGGAAAATCTACTATACTTAATAAATTTATTGGAAGAGAAATGATGGAAACTGGAGAAATAAGTGATAAATTGAAAAGAGGAAAACATACTACAAGGCATAGTGAATTAATTGAATTTGAAGATGGATATTTAGTTGATACACCAGGTTTTTCATCTTTAGAGTTAGATTTCATACCTAAAGATGAATTGCAATACTGCTTTAAAGAGTTTGAACCATATAGGGATAAATGTAAATTCAATAATTGTATTCATCATAAAGAACCTAGTTGTGCAGTTAAAGAGGCTGTAAATGAAGGAAAAATTCATAAGGCAAGATATGATTTTTATATAAAAACTTTAGAAGATATAACGAATAATAGGGGGAATAAAAGATGATGAAATTATCACCGTCAATATTATCTGCTGATTTTTCCAATTTAGGAAAAGCGGTTGAGGAATTAGAAAGATATGGAGCAGACATGGTTCATGTAGATGTTATGGATGGAGCCTTTGTTCCAAACATATCATTTGGTATACCTGTAATAAAATCTATTAGAAAATGTACTAAACTTACATTTGATGTTCACTTAATGATTGAAGACCCAGCAAGATATGTAGAAGATTTTGCTTTAGCTGGTGCGGATATAATAACTATACATGCAGAAGCAGATAAACATTTAGATAGAACTGTGAACTATATAAAAGGTTTAGGTGTTAAAGCAGGAATAGCTATAAATCCAGCTACACCAGTGGAAAGTATAAAACATTTAATCCCAATAGTAGATATGGTTCTTGTGATGTCTGTTAATCCTGGTTTCGGAGGTCAAAAGTACATACAATACTGTAATGAGAAAATAAAAGAAGTAAAAAAAATAAGTGATGTCTATAATAAAAGCTTAATGATTCAAGTTGATGGTGGAGTAGATAAAAATAACATAAAAGAAATAGTGAATTGCGGAGCAAATGTTATAGTAGCAGGCTCTGCAGTATTTAAAAATAATGAAATTGAAAAAAATATAAGAGGACTAAAAGAAGGTTTTTAATATGAAATGGTTAATTATATCTGGTGGTACACCACCAAAAAAAGAAACCATACTTAAATATACAAATGATGGATTTTGTATTATAGCAGCTGATAGTGGGGCTAATTCTCTTTATAAATATAATATAATACCGAAAATATTGCTTGGGGATTTTGATTCAATAGATAAAAAGGTATTAGAATATTTTAAAGATAAATGTGAAATTACTAAATATCCTAAAGAGAAGGATTATACAGATACGGAAATTGCACTAGAAAAAGCTATTGAACTAAGTGCTGAAAAAATAGTATTTCTAGGCTGTACAGGAACTAGAATAGACCATTTAATAGGTAACTTATGTATACTTAATAAAGCTATAAATAGAGGTGTAGAAGCTTATATAGTTGATGAAAATAATAAAATAACTATGACAAGTGAATCTAAAACTATTTATGGAAAAAGAGGAGAGTTTTTTTCTGTTTTTGCATTTAATAAAAAAGTTGAAAAATTGTCTGTAAAAAATGCAAAATATGAATTAAAGGATTATGATTTAGAAGTAGAAGACAGTCTTACTGTATCAAATGAATTTGCTGAAAATGAAGTTCACTTAGAGTTTTTATCAGGGACATTGATGATTATAAGATCTGTAGACTAGCAAAAAACTAGCGTTTAATTAAACGCTAGTTTTTTTATATAAAAAATTATATAAATTAGTTCAAAAAACTGATTTTTAGTTTAATCTGTTAATTTTAACTCTAATATTTAACTAACCGTAGTTGTATTTGTTTTTTAAAAGCTGATAAAAAAGATTTGATAGATAACTTTAAATTCTAAGGTGCATATCTATATAGAGTTAAAAACAGTGTCAAAAGATAATTTAATACATAATATGGTAACAAGAAGTGTAATTGATAGAAAGTATATTAATATAAAATTATAAGCAGGGTGAGATAATGGCTAAAAAAAATAAAAAAAGTAAAAAGAAAAAAGAAACAACAGATATGAAGGTTGTAGGGTCTATAGCTTTTGGTGTGATTTTAGGGATTGTAATACCATTTTGGGGTTGGATTATTGCAATAGGATTAGGAATTATTAGTGCAGGATGGAAAGTGATGGAGAAGTAATTCAAAGGAGGTGAGTAAATGAAAATAGTAGCTATAAAACTTCCAAAATTTTTATCTAAAATAATTAAGCTTTTCGTAAGAAAAGAATAAAAAATAAAAATCAAGCTTAAAATATAAAATACATAATTAGCTTGATATATGATTATAGGGTTCCAAGTTGACTTTTAAAATTATCCATTCCAAAACTTGGATACCTAAAATAGTGAGACATGCTCAGAATCACTTAGAATTTAACACTGCATCTTGTATGAAAATTGAATAAATTTAAGTTGAAGCTTGTTTCCCTACAATTTTACAAAGTTAATTTTAAATTAAAAGGTAAATTTAAAATTAGAAAATGAATAATAAAATTTATATAATAATTAATATTTATAAAATAAAAATGCAACTTTAAGTTAAAAGTTGCATTTTTAAGAAAATCTTAAGATTTTCATCAGTATATCATTGAATTGAAATATCTTGTTTATATGTAAAGTATCTAAAAAATATTAGGTACTATTTAAAAAGAGTGCTTTGGCACTCTTTTATAGCTATATAACAAGCTAAAGATTAAGCACGCTCAACCTTACCTGAACGTAAGCATCTTGTACATACATGTATAGTCTTAGGAGAACCTTTAACTATAGCTTTAACTCTTTTTAAGTTAGGAGCCCATGTTCTTTTTGATTGACGGTGTGAGTGGCTGTATTGAGTACCTGATACAACACCTTTATTACAAATTTCGCATCTTCTTGACAATTCAAACACCTCCTTATAATCACAATGATTTAATGTTTAAATCAAACATAAGCTATTTTACCATAATAATTATATTTTATGCAAGTAAAAACTAAAAATAATACATAAATTATATTATAAAATTATACAGTTTAGGGAAAAATCAATAGATGATATATTAATTTCTTGAATTAATCTATTTTATAATATAAAATAAACTATATGGTGTTATTAAGGAGGAGTTATAGTATGAAAGCTAGTATAACTAATCAGGTAGGTAATATTTTTTATTCAGAAGAAGTTTTAGCGAATATAGCAGGTGTATCAACAATGGAATGTTATGGTGTTGTTGGAATGGCTTCTAAAAACGCTAAGGATGGTCTATGGGAGCTTTTAAAAGCTGAGAACCTTAGTAAAGGTGTTAAGGTAAACATGAAAAATGAATCTTTAAGTGTAGAATTATATATAATAGTAGAATATGGAACTAAAATTTCAGTCATAGCTAATAATATAATTCAAAAAGTAAAATATAATGTGGAGAACTTTACAGGACTTAAGGTTTCACAAGTTATAGTGAATGTTCAAGGTGTCAGAGTCTAGGAGGTATTAAAGTTGGAAAACTTAAAAATAAATGGGCAAGATTTTTGCAACATGCTAAAAAATGCATCAAATAAATTAGAAGAAGAAAAAGATTATGTTAACTCGTTAAATGTTTTTCCTGTTCCAGACGGAGACACAGGCACAAATATGTCAATGACATTCAAGGCTGCTGTTAGTGAAGTAGATGGATTAGATAATGAAGACATAGGAGAAATAGGAAAAAAGTTAGCTAAAGGTGCTCTTATGGGAGCAAGAGGAAACTCTGGTGTTATACTTTCTCAAATATTTAGAGGAATAGCTAAAGGTTTAGAAGGAAAAAAAGAGGCCACAGTTACTGATATAAAGGAAAGTATAGTTCAAGGTTCAATTTTTGCGTATAAAGCAGTTATGAGACCTACAGAAGGTACAATACTTACAATAATTAGAGCGGCGGCAGAAGGTGTTAAAACAAGTACAGCACAAAATGTAACTACTTTATTTGAAGAGATATGCAATAATTGTGAAGCAATGCTACAAAAGACACCGGAAATGTTGCCACAGTTAAAGCAAGCTAAAGTTGTAGATGCAGGTGGAATGGGATTATTAATTCTATTCAAAGGAATGTATCAAGCTTTAAAAGAAGAAATGAAAGTTGAATTAAATACAGAAGTTTTACAAAATAAAACTTATGAAATGCCTAGTTCACAAACAGAAATAAACACTGAGGACATTAAGTTTGGATATTGTACAGAGTTTATGATTTTATCATGCAAAGTTGACACAGAGGCTTTTAAAAATTATTTGGAGCAAAGAGGGGATTCTATAGTTGTAGTTGGTCTTGATGATATGGTCAAGGTTCATGTGCACACAAATGATCCAGGAGAAATAATTTCTAAAGCATTAACATTTGGTGAACTTTCAAAATTAAAAATTGAAAATATGAGAGAACAACATAGAAGTTTGCTTGGTATAGATGAAGAAAAGGCTATTGAAAAAATAGAGACAGTTAATAAAGAACCTATAAAGAAATATGGATTTGTTACAGTAGGAAGAGGCGAAGGAATAAAAGCAATATTTGAGGATTTAGGCGTAGACGTAGTTATTGAAGGTGGTCAGACGATGAATCCAAGTACACAAGATATAGTAAATAGCATAAATAAAATAAATGCAGAAACTGTATTTATTCTTCCAAATAATAAAAACATAATTATGGCAGCAAATCAAGCTGTGGAATTAGTTGAAGACAAGAGAGTAGTAGTCATTCCTACAAAAACTATACCACAAGGGGTAACAGCTATAACGATGTTTAACAGTGAAGATGATGCAAATCAAAATTTTGACATTATGTCTGAAGCAATAGGCAATGTTATATCTGGTTCAGTAACATATGCTGTAAAAGACACAGAACAAGATGGCAAAATCATTAGTGAAGGAGACATACTAGGAATACTTGAGAAAGATATAAAACAAGTAGGAAAAGATGTTTACGCTGTTTGTGAAGAGTTAATAAAGGATATGATAAACGAAGATAGTGAAATAATAACTCTTTTCTATGGTGAAGATTGTGATAAAAACAAGGTTGATGAGTTAGTAGAAAAACTGGAAGAAAAATATCCAGATATGGATATCCAATGCTTTGATGGAAAACAACCATTATATTATTTTATTACAGCAGTAGAATAAAAGCCTTAGGGCTTTTTTCTATTATATAGATACTTATTTGTATATTTTAAAAGTTTTGTATATGATTTCAGTTTAATTTAATTTATATTATATAATTAAAAATGGTTTATGGAGTGATAATGTGAATATATATGACGACATAACATTTGTTAAGGGTGTAGGTCCTAAGATGGGGGAGAAACTTAATAAGTGTGGTATATATAATGTGTTAGACTTATTATTATATTTTCCTAGAGATTATGATATGGTTAAAATAGGAAGTTCAATAGAGCAATTTGAAGATAAAGAAAAAGTTATATTAGAATGTACTGTGAAAAGTATATTAAGGGATATTCGAACTAAAAATAACAAGATTTTATCTACAGTTATATTTAACTGTGGCAATAACAATTTTAAAGGTCAATGGTTTAATCAACCTTATGCTAAAAATAGTTTTAGGGTTAATTCTACATATGTTATAACTGGAAAAGTTGAAAAGTTTAATGGTGAATACAGAATGAGTAATCCTAAAATATTAAAAAACACTAGTATAGATAAAAATAAAATACTAGCAAAGTATTCATTGAAGGACAATCTAAATAATAGTTTTTTAAACAAAATAATTAGTGATGTTTTATCACAGGTAAGGATAATAGAAAATTTACCAGCTAAAATAGTAGAAAAATATCAATTTATGCCTTTAGATGAATCTATAAGAAATATACATAGTCCAAAAGACAGATATAGCTTGGAAGAAGCTAGAAGAAGATTGAAATTTCAAGAACTATTTGCTTACTCTATGAAAATTTTTATGTTAAAAGAATTGAATAAAAGTAGTTTAGGAATAGGATTTAAAATGACACATGAACTTAGGAATTTAAAAGACAAATTGCCATTTCAATTAACTGAAGCTCAAAGTAGAGTTGTAAGAGAAATATTAATTGATGAAAAAAGAAATGTTCCTATGAATAGACTAGTCCAAGGTGATGTAGGTAGTGGAAAAACTATAGTTGCGTTAATAAGTTTATTTAATGTTATAAAAAATGGTTATCAAGCAGCTATGATGGCGCCTACAGAAATATTGGCAAAGCAACATTATTTTGAAGCAACAACTCTTTTCGAAGAGTTTGGAATAAATATACAGTTGCTTACAGGTAGCACTACTGCTAAAAATAAAGAAATTATAAAAAATGATTTAAAAGAAGGAAAAATTGATTTGTTAATAGGAACTCATGCCCTTATAGAAGAGGATGTTGTTTTTAAAAATTTAGGTATGATTGTAACAGATGAGCAACATAGATTCGGTGTTAATCAACGAAATAAACTAAGTGCTAAATCTGAGAATGCTGATGTTTTAGTTATGAGTGCTACACCTATACCAAGAACATTAACGTTATGTCTTTATGGAGATTTAGATGTATCTGTTATAGATAAATTGCCACCAGGAAGAAAAAAGGTAGATACATATTATTTAGATAAGAAAGAAAAAAATAGAGCTTATGATTTTACTTTAAAAGAAATAAGTATGGGAAGACAAGTTTATATTGTTTGTCCATTGGTAGAAGAGAATGAAGACTTAAAATTAAGCTCGGTGGAAACTTTATATAATGAACTTAAAAATGGATATTTTAAAAATATTGAAGTTGCAATTCTTCATGGAAAAATGCCTAACAAAGAAAAAAATGCTATAATGGAAGAGTTTAAAAATGGGAATATAAAAGTATTAGTTTCTACTACTGTTATTGAAGTTGGAGTTAATGTACCAAATTCAACAGTTATGATAATTGAAAATGCTGAAAGGTTTGGACTTTCTCAGTTACACCAATTAAGGGGAAGAGTAGGAAGAGGTAGTCACAAATCTTATTGTATATTAATTGCTAATATAAAAAGTGATACAACTAAAAGACGTATGGAAACTATGAAAAATAGTAATGATGGATTTTATATAGCGGAGGAAGATTTACGTATAAGAGGTGGTGGAGAGTTATTTGGATTTAGGCAGTCTGGGGAAAATAATTTCCTTTTAGCTGATTTAGTTGAGGATTTTAGGATATTTAAAGCAGCTAATATGGAAGCAAAAGAAATTGTAAATAGTGAAAGCAGTGAAGATAAAAAAGTAAAGATTGAAATTAAAGATAAATTAGAAAGAAGTTCTAAATATATTTGCTTTAATTAGAGAATGTAATTTAAAATATTTATAAAAAATAAGAATATAAGATGAATTTTAATTTGTGAATGAAAAGGAGCAAAAACTATGAGAGTAATCGGCGGAATAGCAAAAGGAAGGAATTTACTTCCACCAGAAGGAATGGGAACAAGACCAACATTAGATAGAATTAAAGAATCTATTTTTAATATAATACAGCATAGAGTTAGGGGAGCTGTTACTGTAGATTTATTTTCAGGGACAGGAAGTTTAGGAATAGAAGCTGCTAGTAGGGGTGCAGAGAAAAGTTATTTAATAGAAATGGGAGATAGTAGTTATAGTCTTCTTAAAAAGAATGTTGAAAATCTAAAATTTCAGGATTTATGCGTAACTTTAAATGGAGATTGTTATAAATTTCTTGAACAGTTCTATAAAGAAGATAAAAAGTTTGATATTATATTTATAGATCCTCCTTATGCTAAGGAAATGATACCTCCAGCAGTAGAGTTAATTTCAAAATATAAGTTATTACAAAAGGATGGATTAATAGTTACAAAAATAGATACAAGTGAAGTTATTTATGAAGGTAATGATGAAATAGCTTTATTTGATAAAAGAAAGTATGGAAACACTACAGTTTGTTTCTATGATTACAAGGAGAAGTAAAATGAGAAAAGCAGTGTATCCTGGAAGTTTTGATCCTATTACAAAAGGGCATTTAGATATAATAAAAAGAGCTTCATATATTTTTGATGAAGTTGTTGTAGCTGTTTTGATAAATCCAGATAAAAAAGGTTGGTTTACTATAGAAGAGAGAGTTGAACAAATAAAAAAAGTAACAGCTAATATGCCTAATATTAAAGTTGAAAGTTTTAGTGGACTTTTAGTTGACTTTATGAATGATAAAGAAATAGATGTAATAGTAAAAGGGTTAAGATCTATGTCAGATTTTGATTATGAATTTCAAATGGCTTTAATGAATAAAAAGTTAGACAAAACTAAAGAGACTTTGTTTATGATGACAAACTCTAAATATTCCTATTTAAGTTCATCGTCAACAAAGCAAGTAGCATTATTTGGAGGGTGTTTAGAAGATTTAGTTCCAGAGGTTACACAAGAAGAAGTGAAGGCTAGGGCTAAAGTAAAAAGGGGGGAATAGGTTTTGGATAAAAGTATTAGCAACGTTTTAGAACTTGTAGATTATCTTGAAAAAACTGCTAAGACATCTAGTAATTTATTGGGGAAAGTTAGTATAAATAAAGGAGAATTATTAGGTCTTATAAATGAATTAAAAGAAAATTTACCACAGGAATTTAATGATGCAAAGACTATTGTAGATAAAAGAGAAGAAATTTTTTTAGCAGCACGTAGAGAGGCTGAGGAAATGAAGCAAGAAGCGTCTATAATAATTCAAAAACAATTTGAAAATGCAGAGGTTTTAAAAAAAGCGGAAGTAAAAGCTGCACAAATGTTAGATGAAGCTAATATGGAGGCGAGAAAAATAAAGGCTGATGCTAATAAGTTTTCAAAGGAATTAAGGCTAGGGACAGTTAATTATGTTGATGAGGTATTAACAAAATTACAAAGAGAGATAGATACTAAAAGTGAAGAGATGGTTTTAAGGGTAAATAAAGAAGTGGATATTATGCTTAGAGGTATATATGAAGATTTTCAAAGCACTACATCCACTATTGTTGAAAATATAAAAGAACTAAATGCGTTTAAATAAGTTTTTTATATTAAAAGCTAAAAATGGGATAAGTATAAACATAGATATTAAGATATAAAGTTGAGAATTTATATTATTAAAATATGGATTAGTGTTAAAAGTCTCTAACACAGGTGATAATAGTGGTATTTTGCAAATGGAAGCTGTGAAAAAGGCACTTATAACACCTTGAATTAATTTTAAAAATAAGTATTTTTTTATACTTACATTGAATTTAGAAATTATAGAATAAACCTGTGATGTTATAGATATACCACTAAATCCTATTAAAAAGCTTATTAAAATTAATTTATTATTTAAAGAAAGAGTTCCGTTAGCAATTATATTGCAGCCATTAGTTAACTCTAAAATACCTAGAGATATTCCTTTTAAAACATCCAAAGGAATATTTGATATATTTGATAGTTTGTTTACGACAGTGTTGAATAATACACTGTCGTTTATTATGCCTATTAATACAGAAAAAATCACTATAAATCCACCTATGGACAAGGATGTCTTAATCGCATCTTCTACAGCAGCCATAAAGGATTGTCCAAGATTTACAGAATGGTTACTTGCTACATTTGTAAATGTTTTATTAGTATACAAATTTTTGTTGGATTTAATTTTATTAGGTAATACAAAGGCCATAGCTATACAAGAGAGCATATTAGATAGTAGTAATAAATAGCCTATTTTAGGATTTAAAAGCATAGAAGTACCTACAGCACCAACAATAAAAAGAGGACTTCCATTTGAAGCAATATTTAAAAGTCTTTCGTAGGTTTTAAAATCTATAAATTTTTCACTATATAATATAGTTGCATATCTAGCACCTAAAGGGTATCCACAAAATACACTTACTAATAGAGCTAAACTACAATTTTTAGGTAAGTGTAAGGGAGTACATATAAAATTACCTAATATTTTGGAATATATATTTATTCCGCCACAGGAAATAATCATATTTACAAGTATTAGAAAGGGAAAAAGAGATGGAAACACTGAATAAAAAAATAATTTACAACCTAAAATTGTAAGCTCTATACAATGTTTCGGATCTGAAATTATGTATAGTATTGTTAAAGTACATAATAAAGTAAAAAAACCATTAAATTTATATTTTTTAATAAAAATAAAACTTAGTAAAATTATAATAATAAAAATAAAATAGTAAACCATCAATATACCCTCCGAAAATTAATGTCTTAATTAATTTATATTTATAGGATAGATATATATGAGTAAATTTTTTATAATTATAATAAGAAAAAGATGTATCTTAAAATAGGTTTTAAAATTTAAGATGCATCTTTTGTTTTAAAATTATTTATACTATTTTATAATTATTGGTCCTCTAAGAAAATCTTCATTATACTTATAATTCTTATTTAATAAGCTATACATTTTAGATGCTTGTAAATCTAATTTTAAGCTTTCGTTTTGTATCCTAGGAACTTTAGTGTATATAGGAAAATCAGAATTGGTTTTTATAGATTTTAAAATATTTTTTCCTTTATCATTAAACCCTAAAACTTTTGCATAAGAAGCAGGCTCTTTTCTTAAATGGTCACAGTTAAAATCTTCAAACCCTATAAAGAATTGACAAAGAATTCTACTTATACGAGTTAGAGCATAACGTTTAGATTTTATATCTAAAAGTATATCATTATAATTGTACAAGTTATTAATACTTTTTTCTATTTTATTATGAAGACCTTCAGATACATCAGGAATTTTATTTAATAAATTAAATTTAGAGTAGTTTTTATACTTTATATAAGGTAGCATACTATCCTCAAAGGTAAAATTGTATCCAAGTGAGTCTAGTTCATTTAGCCTTTTAAAATTATAGCTAGGAATGTGATTAACAAGCTCGTCTAAAGAGTCAGTACTCTTTAGATGGTTTCTGATAGAAGTAGCACTTGAAAAGGTGGCATTGAAATCACTACTATTATAACTTCCACCTTCTCTTTTAATAGTATAGGGAATAATAGTACTATCTAATTTTATAATACTTTTTAAATATTCTATAGCTAAGATGTTATTTGAAGAATTTAATATATCTTCTAAGTTTGAAATGAAAATATCTTTTTCATTTAAATATTTTTTAATTGCATAGGTTCTTGCTTTAGGATACAGTTCCCCTTCCTTGAGTTTTTCTTTTAAATATCCTTTAAATTCAATAGGTTCGTCATATAAAATTTTTGAAATTACCTTTAAAGTGTCAATATTACCATGTTCACTACCAAAACAGAGGCTATTTACTACATTTAAATTATTTAATAAAGTTAGTGCTCCATAGGAAAAAAATTCAGCTGAAGAAAGGGCATAAATTGTAGGAAGTTCTAAAACCAAATCTACACCATTATGTAATGCCATATTAGTTTTTTCGTATTTATCTATTAATGAAGGTATACCTCTTTGATTGAAATTCCCGCTCATTACTGCTATTAAACCATCGCATTTAGTAAGTTCTCTGGTCTTTTGTATATGATGTATATGTCCATTATGCATTGGATTATATTCAACTATTATACCTGCTAAATTCATAAAAAATCACTCCAATCAAAATAAATATAAATTTATTGTATGCCTAAAAGATTATTTAAAGTTTAAACTTATATCCATATAGTATACTATAAAATTTATTTTTGTCATAATTGGTTATAGGTACTAAAATTTAATATTGAAATAGTTAGATAAAATAAATGAATAAATTTATTGAAAATAGAAATAAATAAAACTTAAAAGTCAAAATAAAGAAAATTGAGTATATTCAAAATTGGATTTTGAATAATGATATTAAAATTCTGTTACAAGTACTTATGGTAATATAACTACATTAATGCATAAGCAATTGCCTATAGAAAATATGCCACGTATATAGGGAAACAAGCTCCAATTTAAATTTATTCAATAACTTTAAAATATTTTCACACAAGATACAGTGTTGAATTTTAAATGATTCGGAGCATGTCTCACTATTTTAGGTATCCAAGTTTTGGAATGGATAATTTCAAAAGTCAACTTGGAACCATATATAGGGAAACAAGCTCAAATTTAAATTTATTCAATAATCTTAAAATATTTTCATGGAAGGTATTGTGTTGAATTCTAAGTGATTTGGAGTATGTCTCGCTATTTTTGGTACCCAAGTTAAATTTTAAATTTATAAAATAAGAAAATCTAAAATTAATATTTTACTGTTAATTAATGTTTATTTTAGTTAAGAGTTAAGAGTGAATATTTAAAAGTTGTTTTATGGGACTTATTAAGATCGAAAAACTAAATTTGTAACCATACAAATAATATGTAAAATATATTTGGTAAGTGCTAAGAAACAATTGAAAAAACTTGTATAATTTATTATGAGTATACAGTAATTTAACTTTACATATAATTAAGATTTAAGTAATAATAACTATAAATTTGGTTATTATTTTAATTAATAGATAAAATGATGAATTTTATGTATAAAGTATAAAATACATTTTTCCCATATTTAGTGGACGAAAATTCAGGAAATTTATTTTTTTGACGATAAATAATGAAGATTTCTCATTTCTATGTAATAAAATTTAATTATATAATGTCAATGTTAATAAATTTAACAATTAAGGTTGAAAATTATACTTAAAAAGGGGTATATTAATAAGGTATATTAAAGTTTCTTACTCGAAAGGAGAATTTTGAAATGAGTTTTGTAGATAAAATTTGGAAATTAGCCAAAGAAGATGTAAAAAAAATAGTTTTACCAGAAGGTGATGAAGAGAGAAATTTAAAAGCTGCTCAAATCATAACTGAAAATAAATTAGCACAAGTTGTTTTAGTTGGAAATGAAGAAACAATAAGAAATAACGCTAAAAATTTAGGTGTAAACATAGAAGGAATAGAAATAGCTGACCCAGCAACTTCTGATAAAACGGAAAAATATGCTGAAGCTTTCTATGAGTTAAGAAAAAATAAAGGTGTTACTATAGAGAAGGCTTTACAAACAGTTAAAGACCCTGTTTATTTTGGAACTATGATGGTTAAAATGGATGACGTTGATGGATTAGTATCAGGTGCAGTTCATAGTACAGGAGATTTATTACGTCCAGGTCTTCAAATAATAAAGACAGCTCCAGGAATAAAAGTTGTATCAAGCTTCTTTGTTATGGAAGTTCCAAATTGTGAATATGGTGCAGATGGAACTTTATTATTTGCAGATTGTGCAGTTAACCCAAATCCAAATGCAGAAGAATTAGCGTCAATAGCAATAAGCACAGCTGAAAATGCTAAAGTTTTATGCGGAATTGATCCAAAAGTTGCTATGCTTTCTTTTTCAACAATGGGAAGTGCTAAGCATGAGAATGTAGATAAGGTAAGAACTGCAACTGAACTTGCAAAATCTCAAAGACCAGATCTTGCAATAGATGGTGAATTACAATTAGATGCATCAATAGTTGAAAAAGTTGCTAAACAAAAAGCTCCAAATAGTACAGTTGCTGGAAATGCAAATATTTTAGTATTCCCAGATTTACAAGCTGGAAATATAGGATACAAATTAGTTCAAAGATTTGCAAAAGCTGAAGCAATAGGACCAGTTTGTCAAGGATTTGCAAAACCAATAAACGACTTATCAAGAGGATGCAACGTAAATGATATAGTAAATGTTGTTGCGATAACTGCTATTCAAGCTCAAAATGCTTGCAATAAGTAGAAAAAATATTATATACTAAAAAATACAGGTCTTATAATTTATTAAGATCATACTAAATAAATTTTAAATTACTAAGAGAATCATATTTAAGGAGGAATTACAATGAAAATACTTGTAATTAACTGTGGAAGTTCTTCATTAAAGTACCAATTAATAAATATGGAAAATGAAGAAGCTATAGCACAAGGATTAGTTGAAAGAATAGGAATTGAGGGATCAATATTAACTCAAAAGGTTCCAGGAAGAGATAAATACATAGTTCAACAACCTATGGCAACTCATAAAGAAGCTATACAACATGTTATTGAATCTTTAACAGATAAAGAACATGGTGTAATAACAAGCATGGATGAAATAAACGCAGTTGGACACAGAGTTGTTCATGGCGGAGAAAAATATGCAGCATCAGTTGTTATAAATGATGAGGTAATGGCTCAATTAGAAGAGTGCACAAAACTTGCACCACTTCATAATCCAGCAAATATAATTGGAATAAATTCATGCAAAGAATTAATGCCAAAAACTCCAATGGTAGGTGTATTTGATACAGCATTCCATCAAACAATGGATAAACAAGCATATATATACCCATTACCATATGAATTATATGAAAAACATGGAATAAGAAAATATGGTTTCCACGGAACTTCTCATAAGTTCGTTTCAGCTCAAGTAGCAGAAATGATGGGAAAAAATATAGAAGATGTTAACATAATAACTTGTCACTTAGGAAATGGTGCTAGTTTAGCTGCAGTTAAAGGTGGAAAAGTTGTTGATACAAGTATGGGATTCACTCCACTTGAAGGAATAGCAATGGGAACAAGATGTGGTAACATAGATCCAGCTATAGCTATGTTCTTAATGAGAGAAGAAAACATGACAGCTGATGATGTTGATAACTTATTCAACAAAAAATCAGGTGTTTTAGGAATTTCAGGAGTAAGTAGTGACTTTAGAGATATAGAAAACGCTGCTAAAGAAGGAAATGCTAGAGCAGAGCTTTCACTAGATGTTTACAACTTCAGAGTAAGAGAAATGATAGGTGCTTATGCAGCAGCTATGGGCGGAGTAGATGCAGTTGTATTTACAGCTGGTCTTGGTGAAAATTCTCCAACAACAAGAGAAGCAATCTGTGAAGGATTACAATTCATGGGAATTAAAATTGATTCAGAAAAGAACAATGTAAGAGGAAAAGCTGTTGAAGTAAGTGCTACTGATGCTACAGTTAAAGTATTTGTTGTTCCGACAAACGAAGAATTAATGATAGCTAGAGATACTAAAACTTTAACTGCAAAATAGTATAAAACTATAAAACTGCTATATCCTTCTGAAATGTTGTTTTAAAATAATAAATTGTTCTTGACTTTTAATAGCATAATTTATATAATAATTAATGTTTGAAATAGTAGAGTCTTGAATGAAAATAAGGAGGGGTGTAGCAGCTTTTACTCAAGCTATGTGATTTATGTCACATTATGTATGGATTCGTCCATATGAGGAAAAAACTTCCAGAGTATATAATATGTACATAGACCTTTCGGAATTAAAAAACAAGAATTATGGACGTAAAGAATTAAACTTAGAAATATCTAAGGAAAGTTTTAATGATAACGGTGAAGTGGTCAAATTTCTTAAGCCGATAAATTTTAATGGAACGTTAAGACTAGTTGATGATGTTTATTATTTAACTGGGAAAGTTATCACTAAAGTATTATTAGCATGTTCAAGATGTAGTGAAGATTTTGCTTATGATATATCGTTTGATATAAAAGAGAAATTTTCGCATACTGTTGAGGATATTGATGGAGAAATTATCTCACTTGATAGTAATAAATTAGATATTTATCAAATTATAGAAAATAATATAGGAATAGAGTTTCCTATAAAAAGACTTTGCAATGAAAATTGTAAGGGGTTATGCCAACAATGTGGAACGAATTTAAACCAATCTTGTTGTAATTGCAATGAGAATGAAGTTGATCCGAGGTTGGCAAAATTAAAAGAATTATTTTCTAACTCGTAAGGAGGTGTAATTATGGGAAATCCTGCTAGAAAGTCTTCTAAAGCTAGAAGAGATTCAAGAAGAGCGCAAACATTTAAACTTGGTTTACCAGGAATAGTTGAGTGCCCTCAGTGCCATGAAATGAAACTTGCACACAGAGTTTGTAAAAGCTGTGGATACTACAAAAATAGAGAAGTTGTTTCAACTGAGAAATAATAAAAGAAAGTCACTTGACTTTCTTTTATTTTTTATATAATATTTTCACATAACATAAAAAAATATGATAGTATTTTTAATGCAAAATAGATATAATATTAAGTGATGTGTAAATTATAAAAGTTTACACAAAATAATCATTGACTTAAGAAAAAGTAATTTATAAAAATAAGCGAGGGTCTGATAATGAGATTTGTGGTAGACGGAATGGGTGGAGATAATTCACCTTCAGCAGTTGTAGAAGGTGCTGTTATGGCTGTAAATGATTTTAGTGATATAGAACTTGTTATTACAGGACCACAACAGGCTATACAGGATGAATTAGATAAATATCAGTATGAAAAAGGAAAGATAACCATACTAGATGCAACTGAGGTCATAAGTACTAATGAACACCCTGTAATGGCTATTAAGAAAAAGAAAGATTCCAGCATAAATAAAGCTTTGCAGTTAGTTAAGCAAAAAGAAGTAGATGGAATAGTATCTGCTGGAAGTACTGGTGCCTTTTTAGCTGGATGTACACTAATAGTTGGTAGAATAAAGGGAATAGATAGACCAGCGTTGGCACCTATAATGCCAGGACTAAATGGTCCATTTATGGTTATAGATGCAGGTGCGAATGTTGATTGTAAACCACATTATTTAGAACAATTTGCACTTATGGGTAAAATATATTTTGAAAGTGTATTAAAGCATGAAAATCCGAAAGTTGGATTAATAAATATTGGTTCTGAGGAAGAAAAAGGAAATGAACTTACTAAAAGTGTTCATAAACTTTTAAAAGAGTCTAATAAAAACTTTATAGGAAATGTTGAGCCAAGAGAAGTTACTGATGGGGATGTTCAAGTTTTAGTATGTGATGGATTTGTCGGAAATACAGTTTTAAAGATGTATGAAGGTGTAGCATCTAACTTATTTTCTATGATTAAAAAGAATTTAATGTCATCATTAACAACAAAAATAGGTGCAGCTATGTCAAAACCTGCCTTTAAAAAAATAAAGAAAGAATTTGACTATACTGAATATGGTGGAGCAGCATTTTTAGGGGTAAAAGGTATATGCATAAAAGCACATGGTAGCTCTAATGCTAAAGCTTTTAAAAATGCAATAAGACAGGCAAAAAAGGTTTATGATAATAACATCATAGAGAAAATAATGGAAGAAATAGAAAAGACAACAGAAAATAAAAATAAATTGTAAACAGTGTATAAAATTAATAAATTTAAGTATATTATTAAAAAGAATTAAATATTTAAAATATATGTTGATTACTTTTGATAATACTATTAATATAATATTATTATCATATGATTTATTTATAGGAGGCTGGAATATATGTTTGAAAAAGTTAGAAAAAGAATATCAGAACAATTAAGCTTGGATGAGGATGATATTACATTAGAATCTTCTTTTATAGATGATTTAGGAGCGGACTCATTGGATATAGTTGAGTTAATTATGGCTTTAGAAGAGGAATTTGATATTGAAATTCCAGATGAAGATGCAGAAAAAATATCTACAGTTGGCGATGTAGTTGAATACATAAAAACACGTGTAGATGAATAATAAAAGTTCCGCATCTATGCGGAACTTTATTTAAATTAAATAAATATTAATAATTGGAGTTTTTTCCTCAACTTATTAAATTAAGCCTATTAATTATAATAAGCTGAGGAATACACTCCTAAGAAGGAGCTGAATTATGAAAATAAGAAATACTACTATTGAATTAAAAGAAAAACTTAATGTGGATATAAAAGATATAAAATTACTTCAAACAGCAATTACCCATAGTTCTTATGCTAATCAAAAAAAAGGTGTTGAGTATAATGAAACTTTAGAGTTTTTAGGAGACTCTGTATTACAACTTGTAATATCACAGTATTTATATAATAGTTGCAGAAAAAAAGGTGAAGGATATTTAACTAGAGTTAGATCACTAATTGTATGCGAAAATTCTTTATATGAAATAGCTAAGAAGTGGGATTTAGGAAGCTACTTAACAATGAGTAGAGGAGAAGAACTTACGGGAGGAAGAACAAGGGTTTCTATACTATCTGATGCAGTAGAGGCTATAATAGCAGCTATATATTTAGATCAAGGATTAGAGATTGCAGAAAAATTTATACTGGGTAATTTTGAAACTGTAATAGAAAAAGCATTAAGAAATGAGATTATTATAGATTATAAAACTAAATTACAAGAAACACTTCAGAAAAATGGTGAGGTAAGTATAGTATATAATTTAGTAAAATTTGAAGGACCGCCACATAGAAGACAGTTTTTTGTAGAAGTTCTTGTAAATGGGGTTTCAAAAGGAAATGGTATAGGATATAGCAAAAAAGAAGCAGAACAAAATGCAGCTAAAGAAGTTGTATTAGTTAAGGAGAAGAATAATGGATAAGTCTCATTACATAATACCTATTTTTGTTCCTCATGAGGGATGTCCGCATACATGTGTATTTTGTAATCAAAACAGTATTACAGGAAGTTGTTTTAAAATTGATGGTAACTTTGTTAGAAATACTATAGAGGAATATTTAGAAACAATAAATAGAGAAAATGCTATAGTAGAAGTATCTTTTTTTGGAGGTACATTTACAGCTATAGATATTGAAAAGCAAAAAGAATTATTGGCAGTAGCGAAAGAATTTAAAGATTTAGGAAAAATAGATTATATAAGAATGTCAACTAGGCCAGATTATATAGATGATTTTATTCTTACAAATTTAAAAAGGTATGATGCTGATATAATAGAATTAGGAGTTCAATCTTTAGATGAAGAAGTTCTTTTAAAATCTGGTAGGGGGCATGATGCAGAATCTGTTAAAAAGGCCTCACAGCTTATAAAAAAATATGGAATAACATTAGGACATCAAATAATGTTAGGACTTCCAGGTGACACAATGGAGAAGGATATTGAAACAGCTAGAAAGAGCATAGAGATGAATCCTGATATATGTAGATTGTATCCAGCACTTGTTATAAGAGAAACTCCTATGGAACAGCTTTTAGAGAGAAAAGAATATAGGCCATATACTTTAGAGGAAGCTGTTGAAACAAGTAAAGTTTTATATGGTATGTATACTGCAAGTGGAATAAATGTAATAAGAATTGGATTGCAACCAACAGAGGAAATAAATTATGGTAAAGAATTTGTTGAGGGGCCATTCCATCCTGCGTTTAGGGAGCTTGTTGAAGGTTCTATATATAAAGATATACTAATTGAATATTTTAATAAAAAAGGTGAAATAAAAAGTTTATCTATAAATCCTAAGGATATATCTAAATTATATGCTAATAAAAAAATGTATTTCAAAGAAGCGTTATCAGTGTTAGGGATTAAAAAAATAAAAGTTTATCAAGATAGTAATTTAGATAGAGGTAATATTAATTTACAATTTAATTATGAGACAATAAAAATCTGTATAAATGAATATTTACAAAAATATTAAAAACCGTGATTTCACGGTTTTTAATGGTTTAAGATGATAATATGAAAATAAATTATGGTTTGAATTTTATATAAAAATAATATAAACTTACATTAGTGAACTACGGTAAAAATGGAGTTAATTATATTAATATAAATAAAAAGAGAGGTGTTTTTTATGAATAAAAAACAAAGAGATAAATTAACAAAAATACTAGCAATATGTATATCTGTATTTATGGTTTTAGGTATAGTATTGCCACTTATTATAAGATAGTAGGAGAGTGAATGGATGTTTTTAAAATCTATTGAAATAAGAGGTTTTAAATCCTTTGCAGATAAGACAGAGCTTATGTTTAAAAAAGGTATAACTGCAGTAGTTGGTCCTAATGGTAGCGGTAAAAGTAATATATCTGATGCTGTAAGATGGGTTTTAGGAGAACAAAGTGTTAAAACTCTAAGAGGAGATAAAATGGAGGACGTAATATTTGCGGGAACTCAATTTAGGAAGCCTGTTGGACTTGCACAGGTTTCTCTAATCTTAGATAATTCTGATGCAGAGCTAGATGTTGAATATTCAGAAGTAGTTATATCAAGAAGATTATATAGATCTGGAGAAAGTGAATATTTAATAAATAACACAATATGTAGGCTTAAAGATGTTCAAAATCTTTTTATGGATACGGGAATAGGAAAAGAAGGATATTCTATAATAGGACAAGGTAAAATTGACGCAATATTAAGCGGAAAGCCAGAAGAAAGAAGAAAGTTACTAGAGGAAGCTGCTGGGATTGTAAAGTATAAAACAAGAAAAGAAGAATCAGAACGAAAACTAGAAAATACTAATCAGAATTTAATAAGAATAGATGATATATTAGGTACATATGAGGAGAGATTAGAACCTTTAAAAAGCGAAAGCGATAAGGCAAATAAATTTTTAGAACTTTCTAAGCAGTTAAAAGCAAATGAAATAAATATTATAATTGATTTCATAGAAAAGAACTACATAAAAATTTCTAGTTATAAGTCTCAATGTGAAATTATAAACAAAGAACTACAAGGTAAGATAAACAAAAGAAGAATATTAAAAACTAAGTTAGAAGAAAATAGTTTAAAACTAGAAGAATTTGAAAGTAAGATATCTAAAGATAAGCAAAAGTTTTATGATAATAAGTCTAAACACCAACAAGTTTTATCTGAAATTAAAATTTTAGAAGAAAGAATAGAAATTATAAAGAGTTCTATTTCTAAAATTGATGATGAAAAGTTAACTTTAATAGATAAAGTAAGAAATTTAGAAGAAAATATAAAAGAGCTTGAAATTGCATTAAAAGATTTTTTAAATTCTCATGAGGATTTAAAGGAAAAAATTAAATCAAATGAAAAACTGGTTGAAGAAATTTACAATAATAATTTAAAAGAAAACTCTAGATTAAAAGAAATTGAAAACATAAAAAATTCATTACATATGAAAAAAAATGATGAAGGTAATAATATTATTATTTTAAATAATAATATAGATGGAATAGAACAAAAATTAGAAAGCATTAAAACCGAAATAGAAGGAATACGTAATTCCGTGAAAATAAATGAAACTACTAAAGCTGTACTTAATGAAGAAGGCATTAAAATACTAAAAAAGATTGATGATTATAACAATGAAATAAAAGAAAACAAAATAAGCATAGGAAAATTAAGACATAATCAAACATTAGAAGAGAAAAAGCTAAGAGAACTTTTAGCTACATCTAATAAAGTTGATGCTAATTTAAATATGCTTATAAATTTAGAAAAGCAGTATGAAGGTTATAATAAATCAGTGAAAACTTTAATGCAGCACATAGATAATAATAGAGTAGGTAGTTTTAAAGGCAAATGTTATATTTTGGGTGAAATTATAAAAGTAGATAAAAAATTTGAAACATCTATGGAAATAGCATTGGGTTCTAGTTTATCTAATATAATAACTGAAGATGAAAATGGAGCTAAAATTCTTATAGAATATTTAAAAAAACATTCTTTGGGTAGAGCAACATTTTTACCTTTAAATACAGTGAAAGGTAGAGTTATAGAACTCGGAAACAATATAAAATCCATGAATGGCTTTATTGGGATAGCTAGCGAAATTTTAAGTTATGATAGTAAATTTAAGGGTATAATAGATTATGCTTTAGGTAGAACTGTAATATGCGATAATATGGATAATGCAATAAAAATAGCAAGAGCACTTAACTATAGACAAAAAATAGTTACTTTATCTGGAGAGGTTATAAATCCTGGAGGAGCATTGACAGGTGGTAGTATTTACAATAAATCTAATAATATTATAGGTAGAAAAAGAGAGATAGAAGAGTTGAAAATTAGATTTGATGTATTAAATAAAGAAGTTAAAGAGAAAAATATATTATTAAAAAGTTTAAATGAACAGATAAAAGAATTAGATGAAGAAAATTTAAATTTAAGAGATTATGTGCATTTTGAAAATATAGAGAAGACAAAGATAAATGAAAAAATTAATTCTTTAAAAGATGATACAATTAAATTGAAAAGTAGTTTAAATGAAAATGAAAAGAATTTAGGTGCAAAAGAAGTAGAAAGAAAAAAATTGGTAGAAGAAATTAAAATTTTAGAAGAAAATTTTAAATCTATGGATAGTGAAATTAATAAATTAGAAATTGAAGAAAATAGCTTGAGAGAAAAAATAACAGAAAGTGAAGCTTCAGTGGAAAAATATAAAGATATTTTAACAGAACTGAAAATTAAAAAAGCAAAAATAGATGAAATTGTTATAAATAGAGAAAATGATATTAAAAGAATAAAAAATGAAATAAATGTATTAAGAGAAAAACAAGAAAATGTACAAAAGGAAGTAATATCATTACAAATTAACAAGAAAAACTATGAAGAAATTTTAAAAAATAATAAACATAGTGTAAAAGATATAATAACTGAAATAGAAAACATGGAAAAATTTATAGAAGATAGTCAGTTAGAAAAAATAAAAATTAAAGATGAAATTAATAAAATAAGATCACAAGAAGAAGATATAAGTTTAGAACTTGAAAATACAGAAAAAGAATTACATAAATATCAAGTAACATTAGCTAAAATAGAAACAGAGAAAGAAAATCTTCTTTCAAAATTAAATGAAGAATTTAATTTGACTTATGCAGAAGCTTTAGATTTTAAAGAACCTATAACAAATATATCTAAAGTGAAGGAAGAAGCACTATTTATAAAAGAAGAAATTAGAAATTTAGGAACTGTAAATGTAGGATCTATTGAAGAATATAAGGAAGTAAAAGAGAAATATACATTTATGGTATCTCAAAAGGAAGATTTAGTTGATGCTAAAAATGAACTTATAAAAGTAATTGATGAAATGACAGCTAAAATGAGAGAAGTTTTTAAAGAAAACTTTATAAAGCTTAGAAAAAATTTTAATGAGACTTTTAAGCAATTGTTTAAGGGTGGAAGTGCAGATCTAATTTTAAAAGATGGAGATGAATTAACATCTAAAATTGAAATTAATGTGGAACCACCAGGTAAAAAATTACAAAATATAAATTTGTTATCCGGTGGAGAAAAAGTCTTATCTGCAATAGCACTATTATTTGCTATATTAAAAATGAAACCTACCCCATTCTGTATATTGGATGAGATAGAGGCAGCTCTTGATGATGCTAATGTAATAAGATATGCAGAATTTTTAAAGAAGTTTTCAACTAATATACAGTTCATAGTAATAACACATAGAAAAGGTACAATGGAAGCAAGTGATATGTTGTATGGAGTAACCATGGAAGAAAAAGGTGTATCTAAAGTTGTATCAGTTGACTTTACAAGATAAAATTAATGGAGGTAATTAACCATGTTTGGAAAATTTTTTGATAAATTAAAAGAAGGATTAACAAAAACAAGGGATAGTATAAGTTCTGCTGTATCAGATGTTTTAAATCTAGCTGTAACTATAGATGATGATTTATACGAAGAACTTGAGGAAGCGTTAATAATAAGTGATATAGGAGTAGAAACATCTGTAGAAATAATAGAAAGATTGAAAGAAAAAATAAAAGAAGAAAAAATAAAAGATGTAGCTATGGTAAAACCATGTATGAAAGAAGTAATAATAGAAATGATGGGTGAGGAAGTTAGTACTATATCACCTGAAAAAACTCCAGAAATTAAGCTTGTAATAGGAGTTAACGGGGTAGGTAAAACTACATCTATTGGTAAATTAGCAACAAAAATAAAAAATGAAAATTATAAAGTTTTATTAGCTGCAGCAGATACTTTTAGAGCAGCAGCTATAGATCAATTAGAGATTTGGAGTAAAAGAGCAAAAGTAGATATAGTAAAACATCAGGAAGGTTCTGATCCGGCAGCGGTAATTTATGATGCAGTGCAGGCTGCTAAAGCTAGGAATGTAGATGTATTAATATGTGATACGGCAGGAAGACTTCATAATAAAAAGAATTTAATGGATGAACTTTCAAAGATTAATAGAGTCATTGATAGAGAATTTGGTGAAGCTCACAGAGAAACATTATTAGTATTAGATGCTACTACAGGACAAAATGCAGTTATACAAGCAAAACAATTTATGGAGGTTTGTCCTATTGATGGTATAATACTTACCAAATTAGATGGTACAGCAAAAGGTGGGGTTGTAATATCTATAAAAAATCAATTAAACATACCTGTAAAATTTATAGGTGTAGGTGAAGGGATTGATGATCTTCAAGAATTTAATTCAAAAGAATTTGTTGAGGCATTATTTTAAAAAATTTTGAAAAGTAAAATATTAATTTTATAATTAGATGTTAAGTAAAAATACTTGACAGGCATAAATCTTTTTGCTAATATATCATTTGTGAGTTAGGTGATTTTATGGAAAAGAGATTTGAATTATCTTTACTCTTAGATTTTTATGGACCATTGCTTACGGAAAAACAAAAAAATGTAATGGATCTTTACTTTAATGAGGATTTATCTTTAAAGGAAATATCAGAAATTACAAAAACTAGTAGGCAGGCAATTCATGATATAATTAAAAGGTGTGAAAATCTTTTGGTAGAGTATGAGGAAAAGCTTAACCTTTTAGAAAAGAGTATGAAAAGTGAGAGTATTAAGCAAAAGATTATAAAAGAACTAAAGAATGTAAAAATAGATAGTGAAAAAAATTCTATATTAATAGGTGATATTATAAAAAATATTATCGAAATTTAGGAGGTCTGCTATGGCTTTTGAAGGATTAGCTTCTAAATTACAAGAAACCATTAAGAAGTTAAAAGGTAAGGGCAAACTTTCAGAAAAAGATATAAAAGAAGCCATGAGAGAAGTAAAATTAGCCTTGTTAGAAGCTGATGTTAACTATAAGGTTGTAAAAAACTTTGTAAAGGATGTTAGTGAAAAATGCCTAGGGAATGAAGTTTTAGAAAGCTTAACTCCAGGACAACAAGTTATTAAAATTGTTAATGATGAATTAACAAAACTTATGGGAAATACAGAAAGTAAATTAGAGTTAAATCCTAATGGAATATCTGTGATTATGCTTGTTGGATTACAAGGTGCTGGTAAAACTACAATGGCGGGTAAACTTGCGCTTAACCTTAGAAAAAATAATAAAAAACCTCTTTTAGTAGCTTGTGATGTTTATAGACCAGCTGCAATAAAACAATTGCAGGTAGTAGGTAAGTCAATAGACATACCAGTCTTTACTATGGGAGATAAAACAAGTCCGGTTGATATAGCAAAAGCATCTATTGAACATGCAAAAAACGAAGGATGTAATATAGTTATAATAGATACAGCTGGAAGACTTCATATAGATGAAGAGCTTATGAATGAGCTTAAAGACATAAAAGAAAATATAGTCCCAAATGAAATACTTTTGGTTGTAGATTCTATGACTGGTCAGGATGCTGTTAATGTAGCAGAGAGTTTCAACTCGCAGTTAGATGTAACAGGTGTTATTCTTACTAAATTAGATGGAGACACTAGAGGTGGAGCAGCGCTTTCTATAAAAGCAATGACAGGAAAGCCAATTAAATATGTTGGTATGGGAGAGAAAATGTCAGATCTTGAAATTTTCCATCCTGAAAGAATGTCATCTAGAATATTGGGAATGGGAGATATGCTTTCTTTAATAGAGAAGGCACAAGCTGCAATAGATGAAGAAAAAGCACAAGAACTAGGAAATAAAATGTTAAGTCAAGAATTTAACTTTGAAGATTTCTTAGATATGCTTCATCAAATGAAAAAACTTGGACCTTTAGGAAAAATTGTAGAAATGTTACCAGGTGCAAATACTAAAGAATTAAAAGACTTAGATTTGTCACAAGGTGAAAAAGAAATGTCAAAGATAGAATCAATGATAAATTCCATGACATTAAGTGAAAGAAGAAAACCAAGTTTAATAGCATCTTCACCATCAAGAAAGAAAAGAATAGCAAATGGTGCAGGTACAACTATACAAGAAGTTAATAAATTGCTAAAGCACTATGAAACAATGAAAAAGATGATGAAGAATATGAAGGGTATGCAAAAAAATACGCAAAGACAGATGAAAAAAGGGTTATTTGGAAAATTACCTTTTTAACATACAATTTATTTTTTAAGGAGGTGAAATACACATGGCAGTAAAAATAAGATTAAAAAGAATGGGTGCTAAAAAAGCTCCTTTCTATAGAATAATCGTAGCTGATTCAAGATCTCCAAGAGATGGAAGATTTATCGATGAAATAGGATACTACAATCCAACAACTGAACCAATTACAGTTAAGATCGATGAAGAAAAAGCAAACAAATGGGTTCAAAATGGAGCACAACCAACAGAGACTGTAAAAAGACTTTTCAACAATGCTGGAATAAAATAATTCTTGTTGAATTGAATGGAGGCGCATTCCATGAAAACATTACTAGAGGTACTTGCTAAATCTTTAGTTGATAACCCAGAGGCAGTGTCAATAAATGAAGTTTCAAGTGATCATTCAATTATTTTGGAATTAAAAGTTGATAAAGCTGATATGGGGAAAGTAATTGGAAAACAGGGAAGAATAGCTAAAGCTATTAGAACTGTTGTAAAAGCAGCAGCTGTTAAGGAAAACAAGAGAGTTGTTGTAGAAATAATAGAATCATAAGAGTTAGGTTAGCCTAACTCTTATTTTAATATAAATTTTTATTAATATATGGAAAGAAGCTTCAATTTAGATTTATTCAATAACTTTAAAATGTTTTTATACAAAATGCAGTGTTGAATTTTAACTTAGAAAGTTAAAATATAGATTAAAATTAAATAAATTATATTTTTGTTGATAATAATAAAAACATAATTTAATATATAAATTGACAATTGAAAATCAGATCGTTAGGGGATACAACTAAGTTAATGACGTTAATTCTTATAAAGTATCCCAAATATATTATTAGGAGGCTCTTAGAATGAAGGAGTTTATGAGTATAGGACAAATAACTAAACCTCATGGAGTTAGAGGTGAGGTTAAAGTTTTTTCGCTTACAGATAGTTTAGAGGAATTTAGAGAGTTAGAAAAAGTTTATATAGATGGTGTTGAAAGAAAAATAACATCATGTAAACTACAAAGTGATAGAGCAATATTAAAAATTGAAGGTATAGGCTCTATGAATGAAGCAGAAGAATATAGAAATAAATATTTAAAAATTCATAGAAGTGATGCAAAACAGCTTGAAGAAGATAGCTACTATGTTGCTGATTTGATAGATTGCAAGGTTTTTGATACTGATGGAATAGAGCTTGGCAGAGTGTATGATGTTTTAGAAACAGGTAGCAATGATGTATATTGGGTAAAAGGTGGAAAAGAGGAAGTTTTAATACCTGCATTAAAAGAAATAATAGTTAGTATTAATATTGAAAAAAGTGAAATTGTAATAAAACCTGTGAAGGTTTGGAGTGAATAATGAAAATACATATATTGACTCTTTTCCCAGAAATGTTTGATGTATTGAATCACAGTATTTTAGGAAGGGCACAAAAGGAAGGTATTTTAAATATAGAATGTGTAAATATAAGAGACTATACAAATAATAAGCATAAAAAAGTTGATGATTATCCATATGGTGGTGGTGCTGGAATGGTGATGATGCCACAACCAATAGTTGATTGCATAAAAGATGTTAAAAAAGTTAATAATGGTAAAGTGGTGTTTTTGGGACCAAGAGGAAAGACTTTTAATCAGGAAATGGCTAAGGATCTTAGTAAAGAAAAAGAAATAATATTCCTTTGTGGTCACTATGAAGGGATTGATGAAAGAATTTATGATTATATAGATATGGAAGTATCATTAGGGGATTTTGTATTAACTGGTGGCGAAATGGCATGCATCCCTATTGTTGACAGTATAAGTAGAATGATACCTAATGTATTATCCTGTGACGAAAGTTTTATGGATGAATCTTTTTATGATGGACTCTTAGAATATCCTCAATACACACGACCTTTTGAATTTGAAGAAAAAAAAGTTCCAGAAATATTAATTTCAGGACATCATGAAAATATACGAAAGTATAGAAGACTACAATCATTATTAATAACAAAAAAGCAAAGAAATGACTTATATAGAAATATTGAACTTACAAAAGAAGATAAAAAAATGTTAGAAAATCACTACAAAACTAAAAAATAAGTTGATAACATTAAATTTATATGATAAAATCATTTTTGTGCTGGGCGGTCCTCTGTCATTTACATATGATTAAGAACGTCAAATAAATTTTAGGAGGTAACGCACAATGTTAGACATAATAAAACAAATCGAAGCAGAACAAATCAGAACTGATTTACCAGAATTCAATGTAGGAGATACTGTTAAAGTTCACATCAGAATAAGTGAAGGAAACAAGGAAAGAATCCAAGTTTTCGAAGGAACAGTTCTTAAAAGACAAAACGGTGGAGCAAGAGAAACTTTCACAGTAAGAAGAGTAGCTTCTGGTGTAGGAGTTGAAAAAACTTTCCCAGTTAACTCTCCTGTAATAGAGAAAGTTGATGTTGTAAGAAGAGGTAAAGTAAGAAGAGCTAAATTATTCTACTTAAGAGACAGAGTAGGAAAAGCTGCTAAGGTTAAAGAATTAATAAGATAATTTTGTAAAAAAATGGGGCGTTAGTGTCCCTTTTTTTATTATAAAAATTATAGATTATTATTATAGAAACATTTTAGATTTGACTTATATGTAAAGGAGAGCTTACAAAATAAGAGTAATAGTTACTACTAGCTATTTTCATAAAAATTATTTGGTTGGTATAAATTACATTTTAAGTTTATAAATCTATAAAAGATAAAATAAATTTTAATACAATATTAGATAAAGAAGGTGTATTTATGAGTATAAACTGGTTCCCAGGACATATGGCTAAAACAAGAAGACAAATAAAAGAAAATTTAAAACTTGTTGATGCAGTAATTGAAATAAGAGATGCTAGAATAGTGAAATCTAGCGCTAATCCGGATATAGAAGATATTTGTCAAAATAAGCCTAGAATAATTTTGTTAAATAAAAGTGATTTAAGTGAAGAAAAAGTGACAAAGCAATGGGTTAAGGAATTGTCTAATGAACATACAAAAGTTTTAAGTGTAAATTGTTTAAAAGGATTAGGACTTAAAAATATAAAACCTGCGTTAGATGAAATGTTAAAGGAAAAGCATGATAATTTAAGAAGTAAAGGTGTAGTTAATATAGTTACTAGAGTAATGGTGGTTGGAATCCCAAATGTAGGAAAATCTACATTTATAAATAAATTAGCTAAAAATAATATAGCTAAAACAGGAGATAAACCAGGAGTGACTAGAAATAAGCAATGGATAAAAACTAAAATAGGTATAGAGCTTATGGACACTCCAGGGGTGTTATGGCCTAAATTTGAGGATGAAACTGTAGGGCTTGATTTAGCTTTTACTGGGGCTATAAAGGACGAAATTATGGATATAGAAGATTTAGCTTTGAAATTAATAGAAACTCTTCAAATTAATTATCCAGAAAGATTGAAGGAAAGATATAAGCTTCCTGAACTTAGTGAATCAGCACTAGAAAATATGGATAATATAGGGAAGAAAAGAGGGGCAGTTATAGCACGTGGTAATATAGATTATAATAGAGTAGCCGTTATGCTATTGGATGAATTTAGAGGTGGTAAGTTAGGAAATATATCATTAGAAAAACCAGAGAAATAGGGTGATATACATTGGAAATTATAGATTTGAGTCAAATGAAATTTGCTCTTGTTAAAGAATATGTTTTGAATTTTCAAAATGGCCATGATATAAAAACTTCAAAATTAGAATTTATAGAACTTATAAAAATGCTAAATGATGATAGCAGAAAAAATGTAAATAAATTAGGTGAAAAGTTAGAAAAGTTTATAATAACCTATGAAGCTGAAATTAGCAGAGTAAAAAATATGTACCTTTTTGATAAAAGCTTTGGAAATTTCAAATATGTTGCAGGTGTAGATGAAGTTGGAAGAGGTCCTTTAGCAGGTCCGATAGTGTCAGCTGCTGTAATATTGGACCTGGATTATATGGATGATGGAGAATTAATGCTATATATTAATGATTCTAAAAAGCTTTCACCAGAAAAGAGAAATTATCTAAGTGAAATAATAAAGTCTAAAGCTGTAAGTTATAATATATCAGTTATAGATAATAAAGAAATAGACAGAAAAGGTATTGGATGGTGCAACCAAGAGGTTTTTAGAAGAGCATGTCATGGGTTAGATAGAAAGCCAAATTTAGTTTTGTCTGATGGGTATTTAATAAAAGACTTTGATATAGAAAATAAAAGTGTAATAAAAGGTGACACTAAAAGTGCATCTATAGCTTGTGCGTCTATATTAGCTAAGGTTTATAGAGATAAAATCATGGAAGATTACCACCAGTATTATCCAGAATATAAATTTTGCAAAAATGTAGGGTATGGAACAGAAGAACATGTTCAGGCTATAAAAAAAATTGGTATAACTGAAATACATAGAAAAAGCTTTTTAACAAACATATTAAATAAGTAAAATTATAGTCTCAAAATAAAGTTTGATTTTTATTTTGAGACTATTTATAAAATTATACGTAACCGTTTACCCAAAATGCGTTTTTAATTAAATTTATTTGAGGTTTATAGTCATTTAGAAGAATTTCAACAACATCAAATCGTATACTATAATTAAATAGTTTATTTTTGCAGATATAATATTGTGCAGTTTTTATTATTTTCTTTTCTTTATAAAAATTTACAGCTTCACTAGGATACCCATAATAATTTGATTGCCTAGTTTTAACTTCTATAAAACAAATAGAATCCTCATTTTTACCTATTATATCTATTTCACCAATATTATAAGTGAAGTTTCTACATAATATTTTATACTTATGTTTTTTTAGATAGCTCGCAGCTAAATCTTCACCATTATCTCCAATGATTTTATTAAAAATTTTCAATGATATGACCTCCTAGAACCAAAACAAATATATTTTTATTATTGACAAGTATAACTATAATAAACAAATTAGATTTGAAAATGTTTATTATCATAGGAACCTGTCAACAATTAACATGAAAACAATAAGGAGGGATAAATATGGCTATACAATTATCCTGTGCCACATTTTTAGGAGTAGAAGGAATTATTATATCTGTAGAAATAGATATTTCAAGAGGAATACCATCATTTAATATAGTTGGTATGGCAGATACTTCTGTAAAAGAGGCGAAGGATAGGGTTAGAGCTGCAATAATTAATTCAGGATATAAATTTCCTAATAATAGGATAACTATAAATTTAGCACCTGCTGATTTAAAAAAAGAAGGTACTATATTTGATTTGCCTATAGCTATAGGTATATTAATAGCGAGTAAGCAAATAGAGATAGAAAGTATGGATCAGTACTTGGTAATGGGCGAATTATCTTTATCTGGAAAACTAAAAAAAGTTAAGGGTGTTTTACCAATAACTATTGAAGGAAGTAAAAAAGGATTTAAAAAGTTATTAATTCCTTATGACAATTATGTTGATTGTTCAATGATAAAGGGTATACAAATTTATCCACTAAATAGCTTGAAGCAAGCAGTGGGGTTTTTATTGCATAAAGATATGCCGTCATATCACTATGAAGAGGTAAAAGAAATAGCAAAAGAAAGTTCTAGAGATTTTTCAGAAGTTATAGGACAAGAAGCGGCAAAAAGAGCTTTGGAAGTGGCTGCAGCAGGAGGGCATAATATATTAATGCATGGTGCTCCAGGGTCTGGTAAAACAATGTTAGCAGAAAGAATAACATCAATATTACCTAATTTGACTTATGAAGAGGCTTTAGATGTCACAAAAATATATAGCGTTCATGAGGGTGTGAATTATGAAGGCGGACTTATACAAAGAAGACCTTTTAGAAGTCCGCATAATACTATAACAGAAGTAGCTCTTGTTGGTGGTGGAAGGAATCTAATGCCTGGTGAAATTTCATTAGCCCATAATGGAGTGTTATTTTTAGATGAAATATTAGAGTTTAAAAAAAGTTTATTACAGATGTTAAGACAACCTTTAGAAGATAGAACAATTAAAATAACTAGAAATGCAGGAACAGTTTCCTATCCATCTAGTTTTATGTTAGTTGCTGCATTAAATCCATGTCCCTGTGGATTTTATGGAACCAATATAAAGCCTTGTAGATGTAGTGATTATGAAATAAAAAGATACATTGGAAAATTATCGGGACCACTTCTAGATAGAATAGACATATTCACACAAGTTAATCCTTTATCCTATGGAGAGATAAATTGTAATATAAAAAAAGAAAGTTCAAAAGAAATACGTGAAAGGGTTGAAAATGCACGAACAATACAAGTAGAAAGATTTAAAAGTGAAAACATAAAGAGTAATTCTGAAATGAAACAAAAACATATAAAAAAATATTGTCAAATAGATAATAAGACAAGTAAAATACTAGAATTAGCTTTTAATAAATTTCATTTAAGTACAAGGGTGTACAGTAGAATTTTAAAAGTAAGTAGAACTATAGCAGATATAGAAGGTAAAGAAAATATTGAAGAAAAACATATAATCGAAGCACTGAATTATAGAAAATTTATAAATAGTGAAATTATATAAAGGGAGAATTAAAGATGTACGATAAGTATAAGATTTGGTTAGCTATAGCCCCTATAAAAAATAGTATAAAACTAGAACTTTTAAAAGAACTTAAAAATGAAAAAAATATTTATAATTTTATGAAAGAAAATAGTAATAGAAAAAATAGACTTGTAGAAACCCTTTTAAGAACTTATAGTGAAGAAAGGTTATATAACCTTCAAGAACTATGTGAGAGGGAAGGTATAAGTTTTTTAAATATAAAGGATGCTAAATATCCTAAGAGCTTGTTAAATATAAATGAGATGCCTTATGGACTATTTTATAAAGGGAATATAGACAAATTAAATAATAATGATAAAAAAATCGCTATTGTTGGTTCTAGAAGAGCTAGTTATTATGGGAAAAACATAGTGGAAATTATTTGTAGAGAACTTAAAGATACTAATGTTCAAATAATAAGTGGACTTGCAAGAGGAATAGATGGAGAAGCACATAAAGGATCAATAGAAAATGGAATATATACTTGCGGGGTTCTAGGTTGTGGCATAGATGTTATATATCCTAAAGAACATAAAAATTTATATAAAAAAATTATTGAAAATCAGGGATGTATATTATCAGAGTTTTCACCTGATGCACCACCAGAAAGGTTTAGATTTCCTCTTCGAAATAGAATAATAAGTGGACTTTCTAATTTGATAATAATTGTAGAAGCTAGTGAAAAGAGTGGATCTTTAATAACAGCTAATTGGGCATTGGAACAAGGAAAAGATATTATGGCAGTACCTGCATCCATATTTTTAGAGCAAAATAAAGGTACAAATAAATTAATAAAAGATGGTGCATATCCATTTACAAGTGTAGAAGATATTATAAATTTATTAGAAATTGAAAAAACTTATAATGCAAATAAAAATGTTAGGAAAAGTTATAGTGAGATATGTGATAGAATATACGAGATTTTAACCAGTGAACCAATGCATGTTGACGAAATAGCAAGAAGTTCTAATATTGACATAACTCAATTGTATGGGGTATTATTTGAAATGCAACTACGAGAAGAAATATGTTGTTTAAATGGCAATTATTATGTTAAGGTAAATAAGAGTATATAAAATAACATTTTTACACATAAATATTTAATATGAATAACTATTATAGGAATACAAAATTGTTTCTTAAGTTATACATGTAAGATTTTGATTCTTAAAAGAGTGATGGCAAGCTTGTAAAGTTTTCAATTGAATAACTTTTTAAACTACAAATAAACATTTTAAGTTAATATGTAAGTTAAAGTTTTAGCTTGTTTTAATATATTAAATTAAAGTAGTATAATGTTAAATTAAATAATGACGAAATTACTGGAGGGGATACGATGGGTCAAAAACTAGTTATAGTTGAGTCACCAGCTAAAGCGAAGACCATAAAAAAATATTTAGGAAAAAATTACGTAGTTGAAGCTTCTATGGGACATATTAGAGATTTACCAAAAAGCCAATTAGGCGTTGATATAGAGAATAATTATGAACCTAAATATATTACTATTAGAGGAAAAGGTGAATTAATAAAAAAATTAAAAAAAGAAGCTAAAAAAAGTGAAAAAGTTTATCTTGCAACTGACCCTGATAGAGAGGGTGAAGCTATTTCTTGGCATTTAGCTAATATATTAAAGATTGATGGAAGTGAAAAATGCAGAATAGAATTTAATGAAATTACTAAAAATGCTGTAAAATCTGCAATAAAGAATCCTAGATTAATAAATGAAAATGTATTTGATGCTCAGCAAGCAAGAAGAGTTTTAGATAGATTGGTAGGATATAAGATAAGCCCTATATTATGGAGAAAAGTAAGATGGGGATTAAGTGCAGGAAGAGTTCAGTCAGTAGCACTTAAAATAATTTGTGATAGAGAAAAAGAGATAAAGGAATTTATACCGAAAGAATATTGGTCTATAGAATGTGAAGTTTATAAAAATTCTCTAAAAGAGAAGTTTTCAATTAAATTACACAATAAAAAAGGTAAAAAAATAGAAATATCATCAAAAGAAGAAAATGATGCAATAATAAAAGAATTAAAACAAGGTAATTTTGTAGTTGGAAATATTAAAAATACAGAAAAAAATAAAAATCCATTACCACCATTTACTACAAGTACATTGCAACAGGAGGCTTATAGAAAATTAAATTTTTCTACTAAAAAGACAATGTCAGTGGCACAAGAATTATATGAAGGTATAGAAATAAAAGGTTTTGGGACTGTAGGATTAATAACATATATGAGAACAGATTCTGTTAGAGTATCTGATGAAGCTCAAGAGGCTTCAAAACAATATATCAAAGATACTTTTGGAAATGAGTATATTCCAGATGTAAAAAGAGTTTATAAGGGTAAAAAAAATAGCCAAGATGCACATGAAGCTATAAGACCAAGTAATGTTGAGATAACACCTGAAATTGCTAAACAAACATTAAAAGATACTCAATTTAAATTATATTCTTTAATATGGAATAGATTTATGGCTAGTCAAATGGCTTCTTGTATATTAAATAGTACATCAATAAGTATTAATAATAATGATTATACTTTTAAAGCTAGTGGATCAGTTGTAAAATTTGATGGATTTACTAAAGTTTATAAAAGTGAATCCGATGAAGAAAGTAAAACACTTAAAATACCAGATTTAAAATCAGGTGATGAATTAAAAGAAAACAATACTGAAGGAAAACAACATTTTACTCAACCGCCTCCAAAATTTTCCGAGGCATCATTAGTTAAAACGTTAGAAGAAAATGGCATAGGAAGACCGAGTACTTATGCACCTACAATATCAACATTATTAGATAGAAAATATATTGAAAGAAATAAAAAGGTGTTGGATCCTACAGAATTAGGTCATATAGTTAATAATTTAATTTCCGAGTATTTCAAGCAGATTGTAGATGTGGAATTTACAGCAGAAATGGAAAGTAAACTTGATAATGTAGAAGAAGGTACTGCTGAGTGGAAAAAAATTGTTGATGAATTTTTTACACCATTAAAAGAAGCTATAGAAATAGCTGAGAAAGAAATAGCTAAAATAACAATAGAAGATAAAGTAACAGATATACCATGTGATAAATGTGGAAGATTGATGGTTGTAAAACATGGTAGATTTGGAGATTTCTTAGCATGTCCTGGATATCCAGAATGTGAAAACACTAAACCAATAGCAAAAGAATTAGATGTACCATGTCCTAAATGTGGAAAGAAAATACTGGAAAAAAGAAGTAGAAAAGGAAGAACTTTTTATGGATGCAGTGGATATCCAGAATGTGATTTCGTGAGTTGGTTTGAACCATCTGGGGAAAAATGTCCAGAATGTAATGATATTTTAGTTAAAAGATATACTAAAACTAAAGGAAACTATTTAGAATGTGCAAATAAAGAATGCAAATATAGAAAAGAGCTAAAAGAAGAAGCAAAAGAAGAAGAAAACTAAATATTAATTGTTGTGAAAAACAAAAAACTTTACAAATTCGTTAAAAAGTTTTATAATGCTTGAGTTGGTAAAATAAAATAGAAATATATTATTTAAATAAAATCATTCTTAATTAATATTTATTATAAGCGCTACAAATTAATTAGATTTTGCTATAATTTTTTATTAAAAAAGTATATAGCAAAATCTATATGCTATATACTTTAGATATTACATAATTTTTGGAACATGAAAAAATTTCAAGTATATTTTATTAAAAATATAGTAAAATAATAATAATTACATAAAAAAAATTAAATTAATTGCTTTGAAATTTATTATATACTTAATTTTAATTTAATATTTCTATAAATATATAAATTTACAAAAAAATAATATATTTGTCGAAATAGGTAAAAAAACATTGAAATTTTAAAAATGATATGATATGATAATTAGTATCATAAACAATTCAAAAAATTTTTAATTACCTAAAAATTGCAAGAAATGTTTCGGGTGACAGCTTATTTGTAGTAGATTGATTTGTGGGAGTAGAAACAAGAAAGAATATAAACTAGTGTTTATAAAGGAGGAGAAGTAGAAGTGTCGCTATTAGATAAAACAAGAAGATTAAATAAAATTTTACAAAAGTCAGGAACAGAACCAGTAGTTTTTGATGAGATATGTAATTTATTAAGCGAAGTATTAGATTGTAACGTATATGTTATAAGCAGAAAAGGAAAAGTTTTAGGATATAATTTTGCTGGAGGATTTGAGTGTGAAACTGTTAAAGATCATGTTGTGAACAACATGAGATTCCCAGAAGATTATAATGAAAGACTTTTAGGTGTAGATGAAACAAGAGCTAATCTTTCAAGCAAAGGAATTTGCGTATTTGAAGGAGAAAAAGATTGTGAAATTGAAGGAAAACTTTCTACTATAGTACCTATAAATGGAAATAGAGAAAGATTAGGAACTTTATTATTAGCTAGATTTAATAAAGAATTCTTTGAAGAAGATTTAGTCATTGCTGAATATAGTGCAACTATAGTAGGTATGGAAATATTAAGAGCTAAAAATGAAGAAATAGAAGAAGAAGCAAGAAAGAAAGCTATAGTTCAATTAGCAATAGGAACACTTTCTTATTCAGAATTAGAAGCTGTAGAACATATATTTAATGAGTTAGACGGATATGAAGGTCTGTTAGTAGCTTCTAAAATAGCTGATAAAGTTGGAATAACTAGATCAGTTATAGTAAATGCATTAAGAAAATTTGAAAGTGCTGGAGTTATTGAATCAAGATCTTTAGGTATGAAAGGTACTCATATAAAAATACTTAATGAGAAGTTAATAGAAGAATTGGATAAATTAAAATAGAGCATTATGCTCTATTTTTTTTAATCATATGCTGTATTATATTGAAATTAATCCCATTAAATAGAAGCTAAAAATAAAAATACGTTTATTAAAGTATTTATTTGGATATAATAATAATGTTAATTTATAATTAAAAATACTTTTAAATGAAGTGAAATTTTATATTGAATACTGTTTAGTATTATGATATACTAACACAGGTAAGAATACGCACATTGCTGTATTTTCTAGAAAGGTGCCTTATTTTGAAGGTTTTTTAGAAAAAATGAGGGCAATGGAGGAAAAACCAGGAGGGAATTTAAAAATGGCAGTAATATCAATGAAACAATTATTAGAAGCTGGTGTACATTTTGGACACCAAACAAGAAGATGGAACCCTAAAATGGCTCCATATATATTCACAGAAAGAAACGGAATATATATCATCGACTTACAAAAAACAGTTAAGAAAATCGATGAAGCTTATGATTTCTTAAAATCAGTATCAGAAGAAGGAAAAGATGTACTTTTCGTTGGAACTAAAAAACAAGCTCAAGAAGCTATTAAAGAAGAGGCAATAAGATCAGGAATGCACTTCGTAAATAATAGATGGTTAGGTGGAATGTTAACAAACTTCACAACTATCAAAACTAGAATCGGAAGATTAGAAGAATTAGACAACATGGAAGAAGATGGAACTTTTGACGTTTTACCTAAGAAAGAAGTTACTCTATTAAAAAATGAGAGAGAAAAACTAGAGAAAAACTTAGGCGGAATCAGAAACATGGATGCTAATAATATAGGAGCATTATTTGTTGTAGATCCAAGAAAAGAAAAAAATGCTATATCAGAAGCAAAAATATTAGGAATACCTGTTGTTGCTATAGTTGACACAAACTGTGATCCAGATGAAGTTGATTATGTAATCCCAGGAAATGATGATGCTATAAGAGCGGTAAAACTAATAACTGAGAGATTAAGCGATGCTATAATCGAAGCAAGACAAGGTGAACAATTAGCTGAGTAATTTTATTTTACCTTGAATAATTGACATTTTAGAATAAAAAATGTTAGTAGAGTAAATAAATTTAAAAGGTAAGTGAAAATAACTTTCATTTACCTTTTAAATTAGTTAAGAGTAGGAGGAGTTATAAATGATAACTGCAAGCATGGTTAAAGAACTTAGAGAAAGAACTGGTGCAGGAATGATGGACTGCAAAAGAGCTTTAAGTGAAACTAATGGAGATATGGATAAAGCAATAGAAATATTAAGAGAAAAAGGGTTAGCTGCAGCTGCTAAAAAAGCAGGAAGAATAGCAGCTGAAGGACTAGTTGTTACTTATATTTCAGAAGATAATAAAAAAGGTGCTATAGTAGAATTAAACTGTGAAACAGATTTCGTTGCAGCTAATGAAGAGTTTGTTAAACTAGCTAAAAACATAGCTAAGCAAATAACTTATTCAAATGTTACTACTGTAGAAGAACTAATAGAAGAAAAATACATAGAAGATGAAGCTTCTACTATAAAAGATACATTAACAGCATTAATAGCTAAAATCGGAGAAAATATGTCTGTAAGAAGATTTAAAAGATTTAGCGTAGAAAATGGAATGCTTCAAAGCTATATACATGGTGGCGGAAGAATAGCTGTTATGGTTGAAGTTGCTTGTGATAAACAAGATGAAACTGTAGCTCAAGTTGGAAAAGATGTTGCTATGCAAGTTGCTGCTGCAAACCCATTATTCTTAGATGAAACAGCTGTTGATCATGAAACTATAGAAAAAGAAAAAGAAATTTATAGAGTTCAAGCTTTAAATGAAGGCAAACCAGAAAAAATAGTAGAAAAAATGGTTGACGGAAGAGTTAAAAAATACTTAAAAGAAGTTTGCTTAGTTGATCAAGTTTGGGTTAAAAATCCTGACTATACAATAACTAAATATCTTCAAGAAGAGTCTAAGAAAATAGGTGCTGACATAAAAATTGCTAGATTCGCTAGATTCGAAAGAGGAGAAGGAATCGAGAAAAAAGAAGATAACTTTGCAGAAGAAGTTGCAAAAATGCAAGGTAAATAATAAAAAATAAAAGAGAACCTCTGTGTTCTCTTTTTTTAAAATAAACATATAAATTTACAAATTTTTGATGGAATTATAATAATTTGGAGGTACAATATATATGGAAGCTGCAAAATATAAAAGAGTAATGCTTAAACTTTCAGGTGAGGCTTTAGCTGCTGATAAGGGATATGGTATAGATTTTGATATAGCTAGTGAAATAGCTTTACAAATTAAAAAATTAGTAGAAATGGGTGTTGAAGTTGGAGCTGTAGTTGGTGGAGGAAATATCTGGCGTGGAAGACAAGGTGAAGATATGGATAGAACAACTGCGGATTATATGGGTATGTTAGCAACATGTATAAATGCATTAGCACTTCAAGATTCATTAGAGAGTGCTGGAGTACACACAAGAGTACAAACAGCTATTGAAATGAAAGAAATTGCTGAACCTTATATAAGAAGAAGAGCCATGAGACACTTAGAAAAAGGAAGAGTAGTGATATTTGCAGCGGGTACTGGAAATCCATATTTTTCAACAGATACTACAGCAGCTTTAAGAGCTGCAGAAATAGAAGCAGATGTAATATTATTAGCAAAAAAAGTAGATGGGGTTTATGATAAAGATCCATATAAATATAATGATGCTGTTAAATTTAATAACTTAAGTTATTTTGATGTTATAGAAAAAGGTCTTCAAGTTATGGATACTACAGCAACATCACTATGTATGGATAATGATATTCCAATATTAGTATTTGGATTAGATAAACCAGAAAATATAATTAAAGCTGTAAAAGGTGAAAAAATTGGTACTCTAGTATCTAAAGTATCTTGTAATAAATAATTTTTGGAGGTAGTTTATTGTATGGTTAAAGAAATAATAAAAAATGCTGATGAAAAAATGACAAAGACTCTTACAGTTTTAAAAGGTGAATTATCAACAATGAAAGCTGGAAGAGCAAATCCAAAAATGTTGGACAGAATAGAAGTTGAATGCTATGGTAGCATGATTCCGCTAAACCAAGTAGCTAATATATCTGCTCCAGAAGCGAGAGTACTTTTAATACAGCCATGGGATAAAAGTTCTTTAAAAGATATTGAAAAAGCTATTTTAAAATCAGATTTAGGATTAAATCCGACTAGCGATGGTGCGGTTATAAGATTAATGATTCCTGAGCTAACAGAAGAGACAAGAAAAAATCTTGTTAAAAATATAAAAAAGGTTGGCGAAGATGGAAAAGTTGCAGTTAGAGCTATAAGAAGAGATGCTAATGATAAAATAAAAGCCCTTAAAAAAGACGGAGAAATTACTGAGGATGAAGCTAAAAAGTCAGAAGATAGCATTCAGAAGGAAACTGACAAATATGTAAAAGAAATAGATACAATTGTTGCAGCAAAAGAAAAAGAAGTTATGTCAATTTAATTTTATATTAATAGATAAAAACCTGCATTTATGCAGGTTTTTATTGGTTTAAAATTAAATTTGAATTTATATTACTAAAAATGCATAATATAAAATAAATTTTTAAATCTATTTTTAAAAACTTAAATATAAATAAATCTTTATTTTTTATTTATATTTGATAAAATTATTATTAAGTGTAATTCTACTTTAACATATCTTATAGATATATAGGGTTGAGTTAAAATTTATTCAATAACTAAAAATATTTTCATCCCAAATAAACTATTGAATTTAGATATATATAAGATTGTAGGGATTTTTGGGATATTTAGATTTTAAAATGAAAAATTTAAATAGTTAGCTTAGAATCATATAAAAGAAACAATAGATAAAAAATAAAGTGAAATTACTTTTTAGATTTAGAATGGAGAGATAAACATGTTGAATTTTTTTAAGGGAAATGAAAAAAAAGAAGAAGAAATAATTTTAGATAGTAATAATATACCAAAACATATAGCAATTATCATGGATGGAAATGGAAGATGGGCTAAAGATAGAGGACTAGCTAGAATGCTTGGTCATAGAGAAGGTATGAAAACTATAAAAAGAATTTTGAATAGGGCATCTGATTTAGGGGTGAAATATTTAACATTATATGCTTTTTCCACAGAGAATTGGAAAAGACCTAAGGAAGAAGTCGGTGCGCTTATGAAATTAATAATTGAATTTGCTCATAAGGAATGTAAAGACCTAAAGAAAAACAATGTAATAGTAAAAACAATAGGAGATTTAGATAAATTACCTAATACTAGTTTAGAAGCAATAAATATGTTAAAAGAAGAAACAAAAAATAATACAGGTATTGTATTAAATATTGCATTAAATTATGGTGGAAGAGATGAAATTATAGTAGCAACAAAAGAAATATGTAAGCAATTATTAGATGGAAAAATATCAATAGATAATATAAATGAAGAATTAGTAAATAATAATTTATACACAGCAGGTATGCCAGATCCAGACTTAATAATAAGACCAAGTGGAGAGCAAAGATTGAGCAATTATCTATTATGGCAAAGTGCATATTCAGAGTTTTGGTATTCTAACATAAAGTGGCCAGATTTTAGTGAAAAAGATTTAGAAAGAGCTATTTATGATTATCAAAATAGGGATAGAAGATTTGGTGATATAAAGTAATGGAAGGAGATTTTTATGAATAAAAGGTACATTGGTGCAGCTATGATAGCTCCGGCACTAGTATTCTTCCTAATAGGAGGAGTTATACTTAAATATTTTGTTTTAGTTTTAGCACTGTGTGGACTTTATGAGTTTTACAATGCTTGTAAAAAATCCCAGTTAAAACCTATTTCCATTATAGGATATATAATAACTTTAGTGTATTTTGTTACATTAGGTGAAAGTTTTAATTTTGAAATGGTTTCATATATGTTAGTATTAGGTACTTTTATAACTATGTTTGTACCTGTGTTTAATACAGAATATAATTTTATAGATGTAGCAACTACAATGTTTGGTATTTTATATGTAACGATATTTTTTAGTTTATTACCACTTATAAACATGTTAGAATATGGACAATATTTAATATGGTTAGTATTTATATCTTCTTGGGGATGCGATACTTTAGCATATTACACAGGAAGGTCTTTGGGGAAGCACAAATTGGTTCCTAAAGTTAGTCCTAAAAAAACGGTTGAAGGTGCAATTGGTGGACTATTTGGTAGTGTTTTAGGTTGCGTTATCTATGGTTATGTAATAAAAAAATTTGGAGTGAATATATCACTTTATAATTATGCGATAATAGGAATTTTAGGAGGAATAGTAGGTCAGTTAGGCGATTTTGTAGCGTCATCTATAAAAAGACATGCGAAAATTAAAGATTATAGTAATCTTATACCTGGACATGGTGGAATATTAGATAGATTTGATAGCATACTTTTTGTATCAGTTGTAGTATATTATTATATAACAATTTTTATGGGGATGTAGAGTTTGAAATATAAAAAATTATTTTATTCTATTGTTTTACTTATACTATTTATAATTGGAACTATAATAATAACAAAGTATATAAGACCTATTATGGTGACAACTGCTTTAATCTTAGTATCGCTACCATTATACAAAATGTTAAGGAAAAGGGATACTTTTGGAGAAAAGGCAAGTGCTATTATTAGCATAGTTTTTATAAACTGCCTTTTCTTTATTGTTTTATTGTTTATAGGTACATTTTTATTTGATAAAGGTGTCTCTTTTATAAATGATGAATTAAGTGGATTGTTATTATATATTAGTGAAATTTATAAAAAAATAATACCTTTTCAAAGTTTAAATGATATGGATGCTAAAAATAGAATTTTAAATACTATGGAGAAGTTTCTAAAAAGTGGAGTATTGAAAAAAGGTGCTATTCACACAACGGATGGATTATTAACTTATTTTGTTGGAAATATAATAGCATATTTTGTCTTAGCTGATATAAAATCAGTAGCTCTATTTATAATTGAATTAATAGGTAGAGAGAATTATATGAGAGTTAGGAAGAAGTTTTATGAAATGAGCAAATTAATAAAAATAATAATTTACTCTGCTTTTATAAATATGATTATTGTAATAATAGGGTTTAAGATACTATCTATAAAAAATTGTATATCTTTAGGTATTATTTGCGCAATATTAGATATAATTCCTTATATAGGAACTTTTATAGTGTTTGTTCCATTAACATTATATTATTTCTATATAAAAAATCATTTTATAGTTATAGGGCTATTAACATTATATATTATATTGTTTTTAACTACACAAATAATTCAAGGAAAATTTATGAGTTGCAAACTAAATATTCCTCCAATACCACTAATTCTTGCAATATATATTGGCACTAAAAATTTTGGTATAATTGGAATGATTACAGGAGTATTATATGTGATAACTTGTAATGAATTTGTCTTTGAAAAGTCATATGATTTTGATAAAATTTATAACGCAAAATAAATTTATATTTGAAGAAATTATGGCATAATAGTATAATTTTAAAAAGGTAAGTTTATAACAAGTTTTAACAAAAGGCTATAAATTTAAATTATATAGTATAGCTAGAAGAAGGAGCGATTTTTTTGAAAAACATAAGTATATTAGGGGTTACAGGCTCTATAGGAACTCAGACATTAGATGTGGTTAGACAAGAAAATGAAGAGTTTAATGTAATAGGTATATCTGCAAATACCAGTTATAAAAAGGTTATAGATATAATAGATGAATTTAAACCTAAATATGTAGCCATGATGGATAACGATAGTTATATTAAAGTAAAAGCATATTGTGAAGAACGTGAATTAGATATATTAGTTTATGAAGGATTAGAGGGATTAATCAAAATATCAACATTAGAAGAAATAGAAATGGTAGTTACATCAGTTGTAGGTATGATAGGACTTATACCTACTATAAAAGCTATAAGAGCTAAAAAAGATATTGCACTTGCAAATAAAGAAACTCTTGTAGTAGCAGGTGAGATTGTAATAAGAGAAGCTAAAGAAAATAATGTTAAAATATTACCAGTAGATTCAGAGCATGGAGCTATATTTCAGTGCCTACAAGGTAATGAAACTCAAAAGATAAACAAGATATTATTAACGGCATCAGGGGGGCCTTTTAGAGGAAAAACTAGAGAAGAACTTACTACAATAAAAGCAGAACAGGCATTAAAGCATCCTAAATGGAACATGGGTAAAAAGATATCTATAGATTCATCTACGTTAGTAAATAAAGGATTAGAGGTTATAGAAGCACATTATTTATTTGGTGTTGATTATGAAGATATAGAGGTGGTAGTTCATCCACAAAGTATAGTTCATTCAATGGTAGAGTATATAGATGGAAGTGTTATAGCTCAGCTTGGAAGTACAGATATGAAATTACCAATACAATATGCAATGAACTATCCAGTAAGAAAACCATCTGTTACTGAAAAATTAAATTTTTATACATTAGGACAATTAACTTTTGAGAAACCAGATATGGACACTTTTGGGTGTTTAAAACTTGCTTATGAAGCAGGAAGAAAAGGCGGCAACATGCCTGCAATAATGAATGGAGCTAATGAAATTGCAGTAGAATTATTTCTAAGTGGCAAAATTGGTTATTTACAAATAGAAGAAATTTTAAAAGAATGTATGGAAACATTAAAATTTATAAAAAATCCTACTTTAGAAGAAGTCATACTTACAGATAAAGAGGTTAGAAAATATGTTAAAAATAAATTTGGTATATAGGAGATAAATTAGTATGGGAGTGTTATTTGAAAATATAGGACATATACTTATGGCTATAATAGCTTTTGGAGTTTTGGTTGTAGTACATGAATTTGGCCATTTTATACTTGCAAAAATAAATGATGTACGTGTAGATGAATTTTCAATAGGTATGGGACCTAAACTTTTTGGCATAAAAGGAAAAGAAACAGAATATAAGATATGTCTTTTACCTATAGGTGGTTATGTAAAAATGTATGGAGAAGATGATGAAGTAACTACTGTAGATCCAAGGGCATATGCAAATAAAAATTCATGGCAAAAACTTTCAATAGTTTTAGCAGGGCCAATAATGAATATATTTTTAGCTATATTCTTATTTGGCTTTGTTGGAAATGTAGAAGGTATCCATGTTCCAACTGTAAGTGACATAATAAAAGATAGCCCAGCATATACTGCAGGTGTAGAAAAAGGAGACATTATAAAACTTGTAGACGATAAAAAAATAACTACTTGGAATGATTTTGCGACAAAGGTTATGTTAAGTGAGGGTGAAGAACTAAAAATTACTATTGAAAGAAATGGCGATTATAAAAATTTAAACTTAAAGCCAGTATTTTCAAAAGAAGAAAATCAGTTCTTAATAGGTATTTATCCAGAATTGAAAACTCCAACAATTGGAGAAGCTTTTAAATATGGTGTTGATCAAACAATAAGTCTCACAAAACAAACTTTTCAATTCTTTGGAAGGTTATTCAAGGGGAAAATATCAAGTGATGATTTTGGTGGACCTATTTCTATAATTAGGATTTCAACTGCAGTAGCAAGACAAGGTGTTACGAACCTTATGTTTTTAGGAGCATACTTGAGTATTCAACTAGCTATATTTAACATAATACCATTTCCAGCATTAGATGGTGGTTGGACTTTAATATTAATATTACAAATAATAACTCGAAGAGAGTTTAATAAAGAAGTTATTGCAAGAATAAATTACTATGGATACATGGCACTTATGGGGCTTATGATATTTATGCTTGTGAAGGATATTGTTAATCCTATTCAATTTTAGGAGTGGTTAAGATGATAAGAAGAGAAACTAGAAAGATACAAATAGGGAATATAGAAATTGGTGGAGATGCTAAAATAGCAGTTCAATCTATGACTAATACAGATACAAGAGATGTTAAAGCAACTGTAGAACAAATATTAAGACTTGAAAAAGCAGGATGTGATATAGTTAGATGTGCAGTTCCAGATATAAAAGCAGCAGAAGCTATTAAAGAGATTGTAAAACATATTAATATACCTCTTGTAGCAGACATTCATTTTGATTATAAATTAGCAATTAAAGCTATGGAAAATGGTGTGTCCAAACTTAGAATTAACCCAGGAAATATAGGAAGCGAAGAAAGGGTTAGAGAAGTTGTAAAAGTTGCTAAAGAAAAGAAAATACCAATAAGAATTGGAGTTAATTCAGGGTCTTTAGAAAAAGATATTCTTGAAAAATATAAAAGACCTTGTGCAGAGGCTTTAGTGGAAAGTGCATTAGGACATGTGAAAATATTAGAAGATATGGACTTTTATGATATAGTTATATCCATCAAATCATCAGATGTAGGTGAAATGATAAAAAGTTATAAATTGATGTCAGAAAAGGTTGACTATCCATTGCACTTAGGTGTAACAGAGGCAGGAACTCCTTTTAAAGCTACTGTTAAATCAAGTGTTGGAATAGGTTCATTGTTAGCACAAGGAATAGGCGATACTTTAAGAGTATCTATTACTGGAGATGTTGAAGAAGAAGTTAAAGTTGGAAAAGAAATTTTGAAATCTTTAGGATATATTAAAGAAGGAATAAAATTTGTATCCTGTCCTACCTGTGGAAGAACAGAAATCAATCTTATAAAAATTGCTAACGAAGTAGAAGGATTACTTGCAGGAATTAATAAGAACATAAAGGTAGCAGTTATGGGATGCGTAGTAAATGGACCAGGAGAAGCAAGAGAAGCAGATATTGGTATAGCTGGTGGAAAAGGCTGTGGAATAATATTTAAAAAAGGTGAAATTATAAAAAAAGTAGATGAAAAAGATCTTGTTTCAGAGTTAATGAAGGAGATAGAAAAACTATAGGACTAGGAGGATAAAATATGAATAAAAGCCTAGTTGAACTTTTAAAAGATCATTTAGATGAAAATAAGGATATTTCTGATTATAAAATTAAGGTACTGAGGATTCAGTACCTTAAAAAAACGGAAAAACTAATAATATACTTAAGTGGTGACAGTGGACTAAATGAAGATATAAAAGATAAGGTAGAGCTAATACTTTATAAGGCATTAAAAGTATTTAAAAATATAGAGTATATATGGTATGTAGATATAAAAGCTGCAAATTTACAAGAAGTATGTACTATGTATTGGACAGATCTTATAAATGATGTTACAGTAAAAAATCCAACAGTGAGAACTGCTTTATTAAGTTGTGAAAAAGAAGTTGAAGATAATACTGTAAAAATAAAAATTTCTAATAAATTCATATGCGATATATTAAAAAATAAACATATGGAACAAACTATTAAGTCCACATTAAGAAAAGTATATGGTATAGATGGGCATATAAAAATAATTAATGACAATACTGTAACGGTGGATTATTTTAAAGAAAAAGAAGAAGAAAATGTAAATATAATACAAGAAGTTATGAAAAATACCAATATAGAGCATAAAAGCAATTCTACAGAAAACAGCAAACCAAAATCTTCAATGCAAAATAATAATGGAAGCGTAAATTCTTACAGAAAGCCAAGATTTGATAACTCTAAAGATGCTAATGATGAGAATTTAATTATTGGGCGTCATGTTACAACGGAACCAACACAAATTTGTGACTTAGATCAAACTTCTGGATTTGTATCCATAATTGGCGATATATTTAAAGTTGAAATAATAGAAACAAAAACAGGGAGAATTATACCTACGTTTTGTATTACAGATTATACTAGTTCCATAATGGTAAAATGCTTTCTTAAAAATCAAGAATTAGAAAAACTTCAGGAAAATTTAAAGGTAGGACTACACTGTAAAGTTAGTGGTGAAGTTATATACGATACTTATGCAAGAGAAATAGTACTTATGGGGAAACATATGTACAAAATGGCTAGAATTGAAAGAAATGATATAAGTGAAGAGAAAAGAGTAGAACTTCATGCACATACAAATATGAGTTCAATGGACGGATTGGTATCAGCATCCAAACTTATAAATACAGCTATAAAATGGGGTCATAAGGCTATTGCAATAACTGATCATGGTGTGGCACAGGCATTTCCAGAAGCTATGAATGCATCTAAAGGAAAAGATATAAAAGTTATATATGGGATGGAAGGCTATTTAGTTGATGATGGAGTACCCATTATAATAGCTGATGAAAATAGGAAGTTAAATGAAGATATCGTAGTATTTGATTTAGAAACTACAGGATTTTCTAGTGAAAATGATTGTATCATTGAAATAGGGGCAGTTAAGATTAGAGATAATCAAATTGTAGATAAATTTAATGAATTTGTAAATCCTAATAGGTCTATTCCTTATAAAATAACAGAGCTTACAGGAATAACCAATGGTATGGTTAAAGATGCAGATTCTATAGAGAATGTATTACCTAAATTTTTAGAGTTCGTTGGAGATTCGATGGTTGCAGCTCATAATGCTCCTTTTGATACATCCTTTATAAAAGCTAATTGCAAAAAAATCAAAATAGAATTTAAAAATTCAATAATGGATACTATTCCTTTAGCAAAATTTTTATTTCCAGATTTAAAAAGATACAAGTTAAATACAATATGTAAGCATATAGGTATATCTTTAGAAAATCATCACAGAGCTGTTGATGATGCAAAAGCAACAGCAGAAATAGTACTACATTGTTTAGATATGTTAAAAGAAAAGGAAATATTTGATGTATATAAGTTAAATAAAGAGTTTTTAGGAAATTTTGATATAAAAAAGGCTGTTACTTATCACATAATAATACTTGCAAAAAATCAAGTAGGCATAAAAAATTTATATAAAGTTATATCAAAATCTAATTTAGAATATTTTCATAGAAGGCCGAGGGTACCTAAAAGTCTTTTAGAACAGTTTAGAGAAGGACTTATAATTGGATCTGCTTGTGAGGCGGGTCAAATATATAAAGAGGTATTACAAGGTAAATCTTTTGAAGAAATGGAGGAACTAGTGAATTTCTATGATTATTTAGAGATACAGCCAATAGGTAATAATAAATTTTTGATTGCAAATGGAACAGTTAAAGATGATAATCAGCTAAGAGAAATAAACAGTAAAATTTATAAACTTGCAGAAAAATATAATAAATTAATTGTAGCTACAGGTGATGTGCACTTTTTACATCCTAATGATGAGGTTTTTAGAAGGATACTTATGGCAGGGCAAGGATTCTCAGATGCAGATAACCAGCCACCACTATATTTTAAAACTACTACAGAAATGTTAAAGGAATTCTCATATTTAGGAGAGGATAAAGCTAGAGAGGTAGTAATAGAAAATCCAAATAAAATAGCAGATATGATTGAAGAGGTAAAACCAATTCCAGATGAAACATTTCCACCTAAAATTGAAGGTGCTGATGAAGATATCAGAAATATGACAATGAAAAATGTAAAAAGGATATACGGAGATGATTTACCTGAAGTAATACAAAAGAGATTAGACAAAGAGTTAAACTCTATAATTAACAATGGATATGCGGTGCTCTATCTTATAGCTCATAAATTAGTTGCAAAGTCAATATCAGATGGGTATTTGGTTGGGTCTAGAGGATCGGTAGGATCTTCTTTTGTTGCTACAATGACAGATATAACGGAAGTTAATGGATTGCCGCCACATTATGTTTGTCCAAAGTGTAAACATAGTGAGTTTTTTATGGATGGTTCAGTAGCTTCTGGAGTTGATTTGCCAGAAAAAAATTGTGAGAAATGTGGAACTCCATATATTAGAGATGGACATGACATTCCTTTTGAAACTTTCTTAGGTTTTGAAGGAGATAAGGAGCCAGATATAGACCTTAACTTCTCCGGTGACAACCAAGGAGACATACATAGATATACTGAGGTGCTTTTTGGAGAAGGGCATACTTTTAAAGCAGGTACTATAGGAACAATTGCAGAAAAAACTGCATATGGCTTTGTAAAAAAATATTTAGATGAAAAAGAGATTAATGTTCCATCAGCAGAGATAGATAGATTGACAATTGGATGTAGTGGAGTTAAAAGGACAAGTGGACAGCATCCAGGTGGTATAATGGTAGTTCCAAGCGACAACGAAATATATAATTTTTGTCCTATACAGCATCCAGCAGATGATCCTAACTCCGATATAATAACAACTCATTTTGATTATCACTCTATAAGTGGTAGGCTGCTGAAATTAGATATACTAGGTCACGACGATCCGACTGTATTAAGGATGCTTCAGGATATAACAGGTCTTGACCCTCAAACAATACCACTTTCAGACCCTAAGGTTTTAAGTATATTTACATCACCAGAAGCCTTAGGAGTAACAGTAGAGGAATTGGGGTGTGAAGTTGGTAGTTATGGAATTCCAGAGTTTGGTACTAAATTTGTAAGACAAATGCTACTAGATACTAAACCTAAAACTTTTTCAGATCTTGTAAGAATATCTGGATTATCACATGGTACAGATGTTTGGCTTAACAATGCTCAATATTATATTAAGGAAGGTTTTACTACACTAAAAGACTGTATATCAACAAGGGATGATATTATGGTTTATTTAATATATAAAGGGTTGCCACCTAAAATAGCCTTTAATATTATGGAAAAAGTAAGAAAAGGAAAAGGACTTTCAGAAGAACATGAACAAATAATGAGAGATAATAATGTACCAGATTGGTATATTGGATCTTGTAAAAAAATAAAATATATGTTTCCTAAAGGCCATGCTGCAGCATATGTTATGATGGCAGTTAGAATTGCTTATTATAAGGTTTATTATCCTAAAGCATATTATGCAACGTATTTTACTGTAAGGGCTGATGATTTTGATGGAGATGTTGTTATAAAAGGAGAGGAAGCCATAAAGGCAAAAATGGATGAAATAGCTGAACTTGGTAATAAGGTAGGACCAAAAGAAAAAGGTTTAATGACAATATTAGAATTATCCTATGAAATGTATAAAAGGAATATAAAATTTTTGCCAGTAGATATATATGTGTCTCATGCAACTAAATTTTTAATAGAAGGTGAGTATATAAGAATACCACTTAGTGGATTACAAGGTGTTGGTGTTAATGCTGCTAAAAGTATTATGGAAGCTAGGGAACATGGAGAATTTCTTTCTAAACAGGATTTAAAAGAAAGAAGTGCAGTTTCTAAAACTGTTATAGAATCTTTAGATAATCATGGTGCATTAGAAAATTTACCAGAAACCAATCAATTAAGTTTATTTTAAAAAAATTTGATTATTTGTTATTAATTTTAGAAAAATAGAGCAAAATAGGTGTAAGAGTATACCTATTTAAATTCCCTTGAAATAGATTGTTTTTTATGATATACTAACACTAAGGTTTAGTGATTTGAGATAATTGTACTTTTGGGAGAGTAGGTTATGCCTACTCTCTATTTATTGAAACGCAACACTTTAAGGTTGCGTTTTGTCATATAATAAAAAGTAAATTCAGTGGAATTCATTAGACAATAGAACATATCATATATTTATGCATTCTATAATAAAAAGTGAAGTTAGACAGTATAACTTCATAAAAAGTTAAAAGGAGGTTAATGTATGGAAAATAGTATTTTAGTTGAAAAGCTTAACGGATTAGCACAGCCAATAGTTGAGAAAAGTGGATGTGAAATGTATCATCTAGAATATGTAAAAGAAGCAGGCGAATATATATTTAGAGTTTATATAGATAGCGAAAAAGGAATATCGCTTTCAGAATGTGAAAAGGTTAGTAGAGAGTTAAGTGATGTTTTAGATATAGAGGACCCTATAACAGATGAGTATACTTTAGAAGTTCAATCACCAGGAATATTTAGAACATTATTTACAGATAAACATATTGAAAAATACATAGGGTACGATGTTAAAGTTAACTTGAAAAAATTATTAAATGGGAAGAAAAAATATGAAGGTGTATTAAAGAAATTTGATACTTTAAATTTAGTAATAGAAATTTCAGGTGAAGAAATAGTTATTCCAAGAGAAAAAGTATCACAAGTTACTTTAAACCCATCGCTATAAGGAGGATAACTAAAAATGAATGAAGAATTTATAGATGCGCTTAGAGAAATTGTAAATGAAAAGGGAATAAGTGAAGATTTATTATTTACTACAATAGAGGATGCGTTAGTTGCAGCGTATAAGAAGAATTATGCGAACTCTTCTGTAAACGGACAAAATGTAAAAGTTACAATGGATAGAGAGTCAGGAGAAACTCACGTATATGCTCAAAAAGAAGTTGTAGAAGAAGTATATGATGAAACTTGCGAAATATCTTTAGAAGAAGCAAAAGAAATAAGCCCAAGATATACTATTGGAGACATAGCTGAAATGGAGGTTACTCCTAGAAGCTTTGGTAGAATAGCAGCTCAATCAGCAAAACAAGTTGTTATTCAAAGAATTAAAGAAGCAGAAAGAACTATTATATATAATGAATTCAAAGAAAAAGAATTTGATATAATTACAGGAACAATAATAAGAAAAGATAGAGGTAATGTATTTATAAACTTAGGAAAAATAGAAGCTATACTTGGACCTAATGAACAAATGCCAGGTGAAGAATATAACTTCAATGAAAAGTTAAGTTTATATATAGTAGAAGTTAAAAATGGCACAAAAGGGCCTCAAATAATAGTTTCAAGAACTCATCCAGGTTTAGTTAAAAGATTATTCGAAAGAGAAGTTCCAGAGATATACAATGGTATTGTAGAAATAAAAAGCATAGCAAGAGAAGCAGGCTCAAGAACTAAGATAGCAGTTTATTCAAATGATGACAATGTAGAAGCAATGGGTGCTTGTGTTGGACCAAAAGGAATAAGAGTGCAAAACATTGTAAATGAGCTTAAAAATGAAAAAATTGATATAATAAAATATAGTAAATTACCTGAAGAAAATATAGCCAATGCTTTAAGTCCAGCTAAAATATTAGAAGTGAAGGTTGATGAAGAGACTAAGAGTGCAAAAGTTGTAGTTGATGACAATCAACTATCATTAGCTATAGGTAAAGAAGGTCAAAATGTAAGATTAGCAGCAAGACTTACTGGCTGGAAAATAGACATAAAAAGCAAATCACAAGCTTTAGAAATTATTGAAGAAAATGATGAAGAACTTTTAATAGTTGAAGAAATTCAAGAGTAGGTGATAACTATGAAGGTAAAAAAAGTACCTCAAAGAATGTGCACTGGTTGTATGGAAATGAAAGATAAAAAACAACTTATACGAGTTGTAAGAAATAAAGATGGAGAAATCTCTATAGATATGACAGGTAAAAAGCCAGGCAGAGGAGCTTATATTTGCAAAAGTATTGATTGCCTTGAAAAAGCTATAAAAGCCAAGAGATTAGAGAGAAATTTAGAAGTAAATATAGACGAAGAGGTTTTTATAAAGCTAAAGGAAGAGATAAATGATGAACAATAAGTTTTATCAATTTTTAGGTTTAACGAAAAAATCAAGAAACTTAATAGAAGGCTACAATAAATGTGAAGAGGCAATAAAAAGAGAAAAGATTTATCTTATAATATTGTCAAAAGAATGCGCAGAGAATACTAAGAAGAAATTTAAAAAAATTTCGGAAGAAAAATCAGTACAACTAATAGAGGATATTCCTAAAAATGAATTAGGAAAACCACTAGGTAGAGAAGAGATAAATGTACTGTGTGTAAAAGATGATAATATGAGCAAAAGGCTTATAGAATTATGGAATAATCACAAAAGCATATAAATTTGGAGGTGAAAGCTTTGGCGAAAACAAGAATATACGAATTAGCTAAAGAATTAGGTGTTTCAAGTAAAGAATTAATAACGGTTCTTTTTGAAGAATTTGGTGTTGAAGCAAAAAATCATATGAGTGTCATAGATGAGGAAGATGCTGAATTAATTAAGGAACTTTTTGCTGAGAATAAGTCAAAAGAAAACGACATAGTTGAAATTTATGAACATATAGAAAATGAAAGTGTTAATAAATTAAACAAAAAGAAAAACAAAAACAAAGGCAAAAATAGAGATGGTAGAGATGACGATTCAGCAGACGATGATTCAGTAGATGAAGTTATTGAAATTGAAAACACTATAGTTGTTAAAGATTTAGCTGAAAAATTAAATAAATCTTCAGTTGAAGTAATTAAGGAACTAATGTTTTTAGGTGTAATGGCAAATATGAACCAGGAAATAGACTTTAACATAGCTGAAAAAGTAATAGAAAAGTTTGGTGCATTTGCTGTATTAAAAGAAGAAGAAGCTGGAAAACTAGGTGAAGAAATAGAAGTTGAAGACATTCAATTAGAAGATGAAGAAATGAAAAAAAGACCACCAGTTGTTACAATAATGGGTCACGTTGACCATGGTAAAACATCACTTTTAGATGCTATAAAACATTCTAAAGTTACAGCTACAGAAGCTGGAGGAATTACTCAACACATAGGAGCTTATACTGTAGATGTAAATGGTCAAAAAATAACATTTTTAGATACTCCTGGACATGAAGCTTTTACTGCTATGAGAGCAAGAGGAGCGCAAATAACAGATGTTGTTGTATTAGTAGTAGCAGCAGATGATGGAATAATGCCTCAAACAATTGAAGCTATAAACCACTGTAAAGCAGCAGAAGTACCTCTAATTATTGCTATAAACAAAATGGATAGACCAGCAGCAAACCCAGATAGAGTTAAACAAGAATTAACAGAACATGGATTAGTAGCGGAAGACTGGGGTGGAGATACTATTTGTGTACCTGTATCTGCACATACTAGAGAAGGTTTAGACACGCTATTAGAAATGATAGTTTTAACTTCTGAGATGTTAGAATTAGAAGCAAATCCAGATAGAAGAGCAAAAGGTACAGTAATTGAAGCTAAACTTGACAAAGGTAGAGGTCCAGTAGCATCATTACTTGTTCAAAATGGAACATTACATGTTGGAGACTCTATAATAGTTGGAACTACTTACGGTAGAATAAGAGCTATGATAGATGATAAAGGAAAGAAAATAAAATCAGCCGGACCATCTATACCAGTAGAAATTTTAGGATTATCTGAAGTGCCAGCAGCTGGAGATAGATTTAATGTAGTTAAAGATGAAAAGACTGCAAGAAATATGGCTGATAATAGAAAAGAAAAAATTAGACAAGAAAGCTTTACAGCTTCTAATAAGGTTTCAATGGAAAACTTATATAGTCAAATACAAGAAGGTAAAGTTAAAGAACTAGGTGTTATAGTTAAAGCTGATGTTCAAGGTTCAGTAGAAGCTATAAGACAATCTTTAGAAAAACTTTCAACAGACAATGTAAAAGTAAGAGTAATACATGGTGGGGTTGGAGCTATAACAGAAACAGATGTTACATTAGCAACAGCTTCAAATGCGATAATAATAGGATTTAATGTAAGACCAGATAACAATGCTATAGCTGCTGGGGAAAAAGAAAGTGTTGAAATAAAAACATATAGAATAATATATGATGCTATTGAAGACATAAAAGCAGCTATGCTTGGAATGCTTGATCCAGAATATAAAGAAGTTATCCAAGGTAGAGCAGAAGTAAGACAGGTATATAAAATATCTAACATTGGTACTATAGCAGGATGTTATGTATTAAATGGTAAAATTACAAGAAACTCTAGTGTTAGAGTTATAAGAAATGGTGTAGTTATATTTGAATCTACGCTAGCTTCATTAAAGAGATTTAAAGATGATGTTAAAGAAGCAGCTTCAGGATTTGAATGCGGTTTAAGCGTAGAAAAATTCAATGATATTAAAGAAGAAGATATAGTAGAAGCATACATCATGGAAGAAATTAAACCAAAACAAATATAGTTTAAGGAGTGAGTTACGTGGCAAATTATAGAGGCGGTAGAATAAACGAAGAAATAAAAAAAGACGTAAGTAATACCATACAAAATAAAATAAAAGATCCTAGATTAACTGCAATGGTAAGCGTAACTGATGTAGACGTAAGTAAAGATTTAAGCTATGCTAAAATATATGTTAGTATTTTTGGAAATGAAAAAGAAAAACAAGACTCACTTGCAGCATTAAAAAGTTCAGTTGGATTTATAAGAAAAGAAATAGGGAAAAATGTTAAGTTAAGACAAGTACCACAGGTGATTATAGAATTAGATACAACACTAGATAAAGCAATGCATCTAGAATCTTTATTTGATAAAATAAAGAAATAGTTAGTATGAATTTAGAAAAAGTTGTAGAAAAAATTATGGAAAGTAATAGCATAGCTATTACTTTCCATGTATCACCAGATGGAGATTCCCTAGGAAGCGCAACAGCATTAATGTTAGCGCTTAAAAGTTTAAATAAAAATGTGCAAGTGCTTTGTAAAGAAGAAATACCAAATACTTTCTCTTATTTGAAAGTAGCTGAAGAAATTAACATAGAGGAATATAAACCACAAGAAAATATTGATTTAGTTATAGTTTTAGATTGTGGAGACAAAAAAAGAATTAATGCAGAATTGGATTTTGAAAATAGAAAATATTCAATAATTAATATAGATCATCATATGTCCAATGAAATGTATGGAGATATTAATTATGTAAGTATTGAGTCTGCGGCAGTAGGAGAAATAGTATTTAACATTATAAGAATGCTTAAAATACATATAACAGAAGACATGGGAGCGGGAATATACACATCATTACTTACTGATACAGGATCTTTTAGACATAGTAACGCAACAAAAGTTACTCATGAAATTGCAGGTTATCTTATAGAAAATGGTTTAAATTTTAGTGAAATTCATAGAAAAATTTTTGATAACAAAGAATTTAATAGAGTAAAATTGTATGGAAAAGTTATAGATAAAATGGAAATGCAATGTGAAAATAATGCAGTATTTATGTACTTAAACAAAACAGATTTAGAATCTCTTGGGTTAGAACAAAGTGATACATCGGATTTATTGATTTTTGGAACTAAAATAAAGGGTGCAGATGTTACTGCTCTTATAAAAGAGGCAGATAATGGGGTTAAAGTAAGTTTGCGTTCAAAGGAAAAAGTGGACGTAAGAAAAATTGCAGAAGAATTTAATGGCGGTGGACATGTTAGAGCAGCAGGATTTTACTATGAATCTACTATGGAAGAAATTAAAGAAAAATTAATAGCTATATTAGAAAAAGAGTTGATATAAATGAGTTTTAGTAATAAAAAAAGTGGTATATTAAATATTTATAAACCTAAAAATATGACTTCTTTTGATGTTGTAAGGGATTTAAGAAAAATATTGGGAGAAAAGAAAGTTGGTCATTGTGGGACTTTAGATCCACAAGCTTGTGGGGTTTTACCAGTATGTTTTGGAAGATCCACTAAAATAATAGATTATATAATGGAAGGTACAAAAGAGTATGTTGCTACACTAAAACTTGGAGAAGTAACAGATACTTACGATGTTGAAGGTAAAGTAATAAAAACATTTGAAGTAAATGTTACAGAAAATGAAGTAAGAACTGCTATAAACTCTTTTAAAGGGGATATAAAACAGGTACCTCCTATGTATTCTGCATTAAAGGTTAATGGAAAGAAACTTTATGAATTAGCACGACAAGGTATAGAAATAGAAAGAGCAGCAAGAGATGTAAAAATACATGATATTACTATAGAAAATATAGATATACCATATGCAACATTTAAAGTAAGATGTTCTAAAGGGACATATATAAGAAGTTTATGCTATGATATAGGAGAAAAATTGCAATGTGGTGCAGTTATGACAGATTTAGAAAGAACATCAACTGGTAGATTTACTAAAGAAAATAGTATAAATATAAAAGATTTACATAAAGACAATGTAGAGCAGTATATTGTTCCAGTTGAAAATGCATTTTTAGATTATCCTAAATTAATAGTAAATAATAAATTTGAAAAATTACTTTTAAATGGTGTTGCTGTAAAAGATAGAAGTTTCATTGATAATATTGAAGATTTTAAAATACATAGAATTTATAATGAAAGTAATGATTTAATAGCAATAGGTAGGAAAACAGAGATAGGATTTAAATTAATAAAAATTTTAATTTAGAGGTATTATGTATGAAAGTATTGAGGGATAATTTTTCTGAAAAAATAAACACAGATACTTTTGTTGCATTGGGGAGTTTTGATGGAATACATTTGGGGCATCAAAAACTAGTAGAGCAAACAATTGAAATGACTAGAAAATTTAATTTAAGCAATAAAAGTAAAAATGCAAAGTCAATGGTCTGTACATTTTATCCTCATCCATTAGTAACTATAAATAGTGTTATAGCACCTAAACTTATTATGGATAATAAAAATAAAATTAAGGTGCTAGAAAATTTAGGATTAGATATTTTGAATTTTATGACCTTTGACAAAAAACTTATGCAAATATCTCCAGAAGAATTTATAACAAAACTAGTTAAAACTTATAATGTAAAAGGTATAGTTGTAGGATTTAATTATAAATTTGGATATAAAAATTTAGGAGATGTTAATTTATTGAAAAAATATAGTAAATTATTAAATTTTTCTCTTTGTATAGTTGAGCCAGTAAAAATAGAAGATGAGGTAATTAGCAGTTCTAAAATAAGAAAATATATAAAAGAAGGCAATCTAGAAAAAGCAAATGAAATGCTAGGAAGAACATACTCAATTTCAGGTAATGTTATAAAAGGAAAACAAATAGGCAGTAAAATAATGGGGTTTCCTACTATAAACTTAAAGTATGATAGCAAATTAATATTACCTAGTAGAGGTGTATACTATACATTAGTAAGATATAAAGGTAACGTGTATCATGCTATGACTAATATAGGATTTAATCCTACAGTTAATGGAAAAAATCTTAGCGTAGAGACAAATATTTTTGACTTTGATAAAGAAATTTATGGTGAATCTGTAGAATTATATTTTGTACATAAAATTAGAGAAGAAAAAAGATTCAATATAATAGAAGATTTGGTAAATCAATTGAATAAAGATAAAGAATTTGTCAAAAATATAAGTATAAAACTAAATATAAATATAAATTAGCAATAAATAATTTACAAAGATAATTTTATTTGATATAATTTCTTTGAACCTTATGCTAAGTTTACTGAATTGCCAACGGGCTACTTGGAATAAGGGGATATTACAATCGGAGGTGTTTTACACATGGATAAGGCAAGAAAACAAGAAATAATAGCTAAATTCGCAAGAACAGAAGGAGATACAGGATCACCAGAAGTTCAAGTGGCTTTATTAAGCGCAAGAATAAAAGAATTAACTGAGCACTTAAAAGTTCACAAAAAAGACCACCATTCAAGAAGAGGTCTACTAATGATGGTTGGACAAAGAAAAGGTCTTTTAAACTACTTAAAGAAGCAAGATATAGAAAGATATCGTGCTTTAATAGCTGAGTTAGGAATAAGAAAATAATTAGAGCGGCTGTGCCGCTCTATTATTTTAGGTAAATGAAAAAAACAAATAATATAGTTACAAATAATATAGTAATTATAATAATTGAAAGGAGGCAAACAAATGATTCACACATTAGAAACTACTGTGGCAGGAAGACAAATGAAGGTTGAATATGGCAAAGTAGGAATGCTTTCCGATTGTGCGCTCTTCATGAATTATGGAGACACAGTTGTACTTGTTAATGTAAATGCATCAGAACAACCTAGAGCAGGAATAGACTTTTTCCCTCTAAGTGTTGAATATGAAGAAAGATTATATTCAGTAGGAAAAATTCCAGGAGGATTTATAAAAAGGGAAGGTAAGCCTTCGGAAAAAGCGGTATTAAATGGTAGAGCTATAGATAGACCTATAAGACCTTTATTTCCAAAGGGATATAGAAATGATGTTCAAGTTGTTTGTACTGTAGTATCTGTAGAGCAAGATAATGTTCCAGATATTTTAGCGATGAATGCAGCATCAACTGCATTATATTTATCAAGTATTCCATTTGTAGATCCAGTAGGAACAGTTTCAGTAGGACTTATAGACGGAGAATTTGTAACAAACCCTACAGTAACTGAAAGAGAAAAAAGTTCATTATCATTAACAGTTTGTGCTACAAAAGATAGAGTTATGATGATAGAGGCTGGTGGAGATGAAATACCAGAGGAGACTATGATTGAAGCTATAAATTATGGATTTGATCAATGTCAACAAATGGTAAAATTCCAAGAGGAAGCTAGAGCTAAGTTTGGAAAAGAAAAAATTACACCAGAACTTCATAAAGTAGAAGAAAGTTTAGAAAAAGATATAAGAGAATTTTCTTTCGAAATGTTAAAAGAAGCTATGTATATCACTGATAAAGATGAAAGAAATGTAAAAATTTCTGAAATTAAAGAAAAAATAAACGAAGCCTTTGGTGAAAAATATGAAGATAAAATGAGTGATATAGCTGAAGTTATATATGGTATTCAAAAAGAAGTAGTAAGAAATATGTTACTAAAAGAAAGAAGAAGACCAGACGGAAGAGGCTTTGAAGAAATAAGAAAAATCAGCTGTGAAACAGGAATATTACCTAGAACCCATGGTACAGGATTATTTACAAGAGGATTAACTCAGGTTATGACCGTTGCTACATTGGGAGCTTTAGGAGACGTTCAAATAATAGATGGTTTAGGTGAAGAAGAATTCAAAAGATATATGCACCATTATAATTTCCCAGCTTATAGCGTAGGAGAAGTTAGACCATTAAGAGGACCAGGAAGAAGAGAAATAGGACATGGAGCTTTAGCTGAAAGAGCTTTAGAACCACTTATACCTTCAATAGAAGAGTTCCCATATACTATAAGATTAGTTTCAGAAGTCTTAAGTTCAAACGGTTCAACATCTCAAGCAAGTGTATGTGGTAGTACATTAGCACTATTAGATGCAGGTGTTCCAATAAAAAGACCAGCAGCTGGTATAGCAATGGGATTGATAACTAGTGAAGATTTAAGTGAAGAAGAAGTTTTAACTGATATTCAAGGAATAGAAGATTTCTTTGGAGATATGGACTTTAAAGTAGCTGGTACCGAAGAGGGTATAACATCTATACAAGTAGATACAAAAATAAAAGGTTTATCTAAAAATTGTATAAGACAATCTATAGAAAAAGCTAAAATTGCTAGACTTTATATTTTAGATAAGATAAAAACTTGTATACCAGAGCCAAGAGAAGAGTTATCTCAGTATGCTCCGAGAATGTATAGTATTACTGTTCATCCAGATAAGATAAGAGATATAATAGGACCTGGTGGAAAGACAATAAAACAAATTATTGCTGACACAGGGGTAAAAATAGATACTAATGATGATGGTAAAGTAGTTATAATGTCTAATGACAGTGAAAGTGCTAATGCAGCAGTAAAGATGATAAAAGATATAACTAAAGAAGTTGAAGTTGGTGAAATCTATTTAGGTAAAGTAACTAAAATAGCCGCATTTGGAGCATTTGTAGAAATTATGCCTAAAAAAGAAGGTTTAGTTCATATATCTAAATTGGATGCAGAAAGAGTAAACAAAGTAGAAGATATTGTATCAGTTGGTGATGAGATTTTGGTAAAAGTTACTGAAATAGATAACCAAGGAAGAATTAATCTTTCAAGAAAAGATGCAATTAAAGATACTCAGGGTAATAACGAAGAGAAGTAATTATAAATAGAAGGGCTTATTGCCTTTTTATTTTTTTATGCAATTATATAGTTAAACAAAAAAGTTGAATTAAAATTTATTATAAATGTACTCTTATATATGTGATTACATTTAAATTTTAAAAAGTAAAGTATATAATGTTTTTTATAGGTATATATAGTGCTATTATTTTAAATAATAGTATAAGAACGTATAACAGAGGATTTAAATTAAATATAAAAATAAAATTGTTTATATTGATTTTTACCAAAATATAGATTATATTTATAATAAATTTTAAAAATACCTTCAACAAGGAGAAGAAAATGTATAATTTATTTAGACTTAATAATGGATTACGGGTAGTTGTTGAGAATATTGAGCACTTTAATTCAGTTTCTATAGGATTATGGGTAGAAAATGGATCAAGGAAAGAAAATTTAAGCAATAATGGAATATCGCATTTTATAGAACACATGTTGTTTAAGGGCACAGAAAATAGAACATCTAAAGAAATTGCAGAAGAAATTGAAGATGTAGGTGGTCAAATAAATGCTTTTACAGGTAAAGAGGCTACTTGCTATTATATAAAAACTTTGGATACACATTTAGATCTTGGGTTGGAAATTTTATCTGATATGTTATTTAATAGTTTATTTAATGAAGATGATATAGAAAAAGAAAAAGGTGTTGTAATAGAAGAAATAAATATGAGTGAAGATAATCCGGAAGATGTACTTGCAGATTTACATGCGAAGGCTGCTTGGGGAGACGATGGATTGTCACTTCCTATTTTAGGAAACGAGTCTACTGTAAAATCATTTAGTAAAGCCTTATTAATAGAGTATGTTAAAGCGCATTACATACCAGAAAACTGTGTAATATCTATATGTGGAAGAATAGACATGAGAAATATAGAAAAATTAGTAGAGAATTATTTTGGAAAATGGCAATCAGTAAATAAAAATATAACTTTATATTCAACGCCAAAAATTTTAAAAAACAATTGTTTTAGAAAAAAAGATATAGAACAACTCCATATAAATTTGGGATTGAATGGATTTAAAGTAGGCGATGACGATTTGTATACATCTATATTATTATCTAACATTTTAGGTGGGGGTGCATCATCTATATTATTTCAGAAAATAAGAGAAGAATTAGGTGTATGCTATTCAGTATATATGTATATGACTTCACATGTTAATAATGGTTTAATTAATGTTTATGCTGGATTAAATCCTAAACATGCTAAACATGCTATAGAGTCAATAAGGGGTGAAATATATAAGTTTGCTAATAAGAAAATAGATAATAATAAATTAGCTAAAACTAAAGAACAATTAAAGGGAAATTATATATTAGGATTAGAAAGTACTAGTAGCCGAATGTTTAGTAATGGAAAATCCGTTATGTTTCAAAATAAAATAAATACACCTATGGATGTAATAAAAAAAATTGATAAAATAGATATGGATAGTGTGGAGAGAGTACTAGAAAAAACATTCAAACAGGGTGTTGTTAATGCAGCATTTGTAGGTAAGAATATAGATGTATTAAATGAATGTTATAAAGAAAATGTACTTAATATAGAAAAATAATAGACAATTTATATCATAAATATAAAGACACAGTCATAGTTATCTTTATACACATAAAAGAAATGGGGGGTAACTATGGAGGAAAATATTAAATATTTAAGTGAAATGGAGAGATATGAGATTATAAATATCAATGACGGAGATAAATACAATTTTTTAGCTAATAACGATATTGTTATAGATGAACAAGGTGTATTAAAATTATTATTATTAAATGAAAATAAATCTGGATTTAGCTTTTTAAAAAGTAATGGACTTATGGAAGTACCATGGGAACATGTGAAGAAGATTGGATCAAGAACTATAATAATTGATGTAGAAGATGAAGTTTTAAAAAGGTCTCATATATAACGGGGGTGTATTAATGAAGATACTAGTGCAAAAATTTGGAGGAACTTCTGTTTCAAGTAAAAATAATAGAAAATTAGTTGTAAAAAAGGTTAAATCTGCTATAGAAAATGGGTATAGTCCAGTTGTTGTAGTTTCTGCTATGGGAAGAAAAGGAGATAACTATGCAACTGACACATTACTTCAATTATTAGATGATGAATTTAAAAGAAGCAATTTGTTAGCGACAGATGCTATTTTAGGGTGTGGAGAAATAATAAGTACAGTAGTAATGTGTAACGAATTATACAATGAGGATATTAATGCTGTTCCATTAACAGGAGGACTTGCAGGAATACAAACAGATAATACTTATGGAAATGCAACTATATTAAATGTTGAGTCTAAGAGAATACTTGAGCTGTTAGAAAAAGGAATTGTGCCAGTTGTTGCAGGATTTCAAGGAATTGGAGAAGATGGATATTTAACAACATTAGGGAGAGGCGGAAGCGATGTTACTGGTGCAATTTTAGGAGCGGGGTTAAATGCTAAGGAAGTTCATATATATACAGATGTAGATGGAATAATGACTGCAGATCCAAGAATAGTTTCTGAAGCTGCCCTTATAAAACAAATAGGATATGATGAGGTATTTCAATTTGCAGATCAAGGAGCAAAAGTTATACATCCAAGAGCTGTGGAGATATCAAAGAAATATGGGATCCCATTAGTTATCAAAAATACATTAAGTGATTGTGAAGGAACTACAATATCAAATGAAATTTGTGATTTATCTAGCAGTATTATTACTGGGATAACACATATTAAAGATAGAGTACAAATAACAGTAAGTCACAATGGAACTGAAGAATATATAGATTTATTTGAAATTTTAGCAAATGAAAATATAAGTATAGATCTTATTAGTGTATTTCCGAAACAAAAAATCTTTACTATAGAAAGTAAAGATTTAGATAAATTTAAATATATATTAAAAGAAATTAACTTAGAGTATTCTTATATAGAAAATTGCAGTAAAATAGCTGTAATAGGTTCTAAAATGAAAGGTGTTCCAGGGGTAATGGCACGAATATTAAAGGCATTAACGAAAGGAAACATAGAGGTTTTACAAACAGCAGACTCGCATATGACAATTTGGTGTTTAGTAGAGGAAATAAACACACAGTCAGCTATAAACCTCCTTCATAAAGAATTTAATTTAGAACAATAAGTATAACCATGTCCCTAAATGCACAGAATATAAGTATGTCATTTAGGGAGGTTGTTTTATGAATTTAGAAAAAGAAGAAAAGGAAGTAACAAAGAATGTTGTAAATGAAGTAGAAAAAAATGAAGATGAGATAAGAGCTAGTGAAAATATTGAAAATATTAAGGAATTAGGGGTTCAAAGTGTTCCAGAAGTAGATGAAAGTATACAGGTATTGCCTATAATTGGTCAAATTGAAGGCCATAATGTGGGATCTCCACAAACAAAAGCTACAAAATATGAACATGTAATTCCACAATTAATTGCAATGGAAAGAGATAAAAATGTAAAGGGTATACTAGTTGTATTAAATACAGTAGGTGGAGATGTAGAGGCAGGTCTTGCTATAGCTGAAATGATTAATAGTTTGACAAAACCTACAGTGTCTTTAGTTATTGGTGGAGGGCATTCTATAGGAGTGCCACTAGCAACATCATCACATTATTCTTTTATATCACCTACAGCAACAATGATAGTTCATCCAGTAAGAATGAATGGTTTGGTTATAGGAGCTCCACAAACATTTGAATATTTTAGAAAAATGCAAGACAGAATAGTAGAGTTTATAGTTAGGACATCTAAAATTTCAGAAGATGAATTAAGAAGGCTGATGGCTCAAACTGATGAACTTTTAAATGATATGGGAACTATACTTATAGGAAAACAAGCTGTAGAATGTGGTTTAATTGATGAAGTTGGTGGAATATCACAAGCTTTAAATAAGTTAAATGCGCTTATAAAAACAAACTTGAAATAGGTCTTTTGACCTATTTTTTAGTTTGAAATTAAAATTAGGTGGTTTATATTCAAAAGTACTTGTAAATTATATCAATAGTTTACTTTAATATAAAAATGTACAAGCATTATTTTATATTAAAAACATGATATCATTTAAAAAAAATATATATAAAGATAAAATATATATAGTATAATATATAATGTTATTTAAGAATAAGATGAAAATATTTCATGAAATGGATTTAAATATCGTAAAAGGTTATAATGGATACTATAGGTGTATATGGTAATCAATATAAGTTTTAAATTAAAAATAAAGGTTTTACATATGTATTTAAAAATCTAATTACTGTGTTTCTATCTTATGTTACAGAATTAAAATATATCATGTCGGAGGTGATACAGTGGCAAAAAATAGCACAAAAGGTAAAAAAAGGTCAGAGAAGACAAAAGCTAAAGTACAAAAACAACAAGCGAAATCTATGAGTAAGGAAATGAAAGGAATATTATTAATAGTATTAGCACTAATAATATTGCTAAGTCTTTGTTCTACTCTTTTTAATCAAAAAGAATCTTTTACAGGCGTTTTAGGAGTATTTCTTTATAGTTTATTAGTTGGAATTGTAGGTATAGGAGCGTATGTCTTACCACTGATATTAATTTTTGTAGGGTTTAATTATATAACTAAAGGCAAAATGGATTTTTCTAAAAAAGTTTGTGGAATAATTTTATTTATTATAGATACTATTCTTATAGTACAAATGGTTACATTGCCTAAATATTATGTAGATGGGAACTTAATGGAAAGTCTTAAGTTAGTTTATAATTCTTATACTGTAGTTCATGGAGGTGTTCTAGGATATCTTATAACTCTTCCAATATATAAACTTTTAGGAAGTATAGGAAGTTATATTATATTTGTAACAGTATATTTATTAGCAATAATTTTAATTAAAGATAGTACTATTAAAGAAATGATTCATACCACAAAAAATGTGGTTACCAATTTCGGTTCAACAATTAAAAGTTCAGATAAAAACATTGAGAATACAATTATAAAAAACGATATACCAATAAATGATACCGTTGCAGTAACAGAAGACATATCATTAGATAACCCATTTTTTGACCTTACAAATAAAAAAGAGAATAATGATGATAATAAAATAAAAATTATAGAATTTTTAAAAGAAGAAGATAAAAATTGTGATAATACAGATTTTGCTTTTGAAAATTCAGATGAAAAAGGAAAAAATAGCCTTCATGGAATAAAAAAATATAATTTAAGTCAAGAGGAAAAAGTAGAAGAATTAAATATAAATGACTTTAATAATAATAAGATTTTAAATTATAAAAATCCAGATATTAGTTTGCTTTATAAAAATGATCAAAGTCAATTAAAAAAGGGTGATAAAAAAGAACTTTTAAATAGTGCAAGTAAACTTCAAGATACTCTGCAAAGTTTTGGAGTAGAAGCAAAGGTTACACAAGTCACAAAAGGTCCATCAGTAACTAGATTTGAACTTCAACCTAGTGCAGGGGTAAAAGTAAGTAAAATAGTCAATTTAGCAGATGATATTGCTCTAAACTTAGCGGCTTCAGGAGTAAGAATAGAGGCACCTATACCAGGAAAGGCAGCTGTTGGCATAGAAGTGCCTAATAAAGAACTTTCAGCGGTATACTTAAGAGAAGTAATAGAATCTGAGGAATTTAATAATTTTAATAAAAATTTAGCATTTTGTTTAGGAAAGGATATAGCAGGAAATTCTATTATATCAGATCTTACTAAAATGCCTCATTTACTTGTTGCAGGAGCTACAGGATCTGGTAAAAGTGTATGCATAAACACATTACTTATGAGTATTTTATATAAATATTCACCTGATGAAGTCAAATTAGTGTTGATAGATCCTAAAGTTGTAGAATTAAATGTATATAATGGAATTCCACATCTTTTAATTCCAGTAGTAACTGATCCTAAAAAAGCAGCAGGGGCATTAAACTGGGCAGTAAATGAAATGACAAGAAGATATAAAATTTTTGCAGATAGTGGAGTAAGAAATATAGAAGGATATAATGAAATGGCATCTAAAGGAATCGTAGAAGAGAAGCTTCCATGGATAATAATTATTATAGATGAACTTGCAGATCTTATGATGGTTTGTCCGCATGATGTTGAAGATTATATTGGAAGGTTGGCACAAATGGCTAGGGCGGCAGGAATGCATTTAGTTATAGCAACACAAAGGCCTTCTGTAGATGTAATTACAGGAGTTATAAAAGCTAATATACCTTCAAGAATATCTTTTGCAGTTTCAAGCCAAATTGACTCTAGAACTATATTAGATTCATCTGGGGCAGAAAAATTACTGGGAAAAGGAGACATGTTATTTTATCCAGTTGGGGAATCTAAACCTTTAAGAATACAAGGAGCCTTTGTATCAGAAGAAGAGGTGGAAAGAGTTGTCAGTTTTATAAAAAATCAAATTGAAGAACATGTGTATTCGGAAAAAATAATTGAGCAAATAGAAGAGGGAATAAAACCATCTCAAGATAGTGAATGTGATGAGCTTTTAAATGAAGCTATAAAAATAGTAGTTGAGGAAGAACAAGCATCTACGTCACTGTTGCAGAGAAGATTAAAAATAGGATATAATAGAGCGGCAAGAATTATCGACCAAATGGAAGAACGCGGAATTATATCTGGGAGAAATGGGAGTAAACCAAGACAAGTTTTATTAAGTAAGGAAGAAATATAAAATGTTTTAAAAATTGTAATATAAGGTTATAATGTAATTGTAATATTGAATTTAGGTTAAATAATCTATATTATAATTAGTACAAATATGATTATATTCTAAACTTTAAGAAAAATTATAGAATATTCTTCTTAAATATAAGTGTTATACTATAAAACTAATGAAAAACTTCCAATTATATATAATAAACAGGAGGAAATAAATGAACAAGTTAAAAGTAGGAGTAGTAAATTTAGGTTGCGATAAGAATAGAATAGATTCTGAAATAATAGTTGGTAAAGTAAAAGAAAAATATGAAGTAGTTAATGAACCAGAAAATGCGGATATAATAATTATAAATACTTGTGGTTTTATAGAAAGTTCTAAAGAAGAATCTATAAATACTATATTGGAAATGTCAAGATTTAAAGAGGAAAATTGTAAGGTTTTAATAGCAACTGGATGTTTAACTCAAAGATATGGAAGTGAACTTTTAAATTTAATTCCTGAATTAGACATTATATTAGGAGTTAATGATTATGATAAATTAATTGAAAGTGTTGAAAAAGTATTAAAAACTAATAAACAAATAGCATATACAAATTATAGTGATTCTAATATAAATGTAGGAAAAAGAATAATTACAACTGGCAGTACAACTGCTTATGTAAGAATTGCTGAAGGTTGTAATAATACCTGTGCATATTGTGCTATACCTAAAATAAGAGGTAGATATAGAAGTAGAAAAATGGAAGATATAATTTCGGAAGTAAAAGAATTAGCTATAAATGGCTATAAAGAAATAATATTAGTAGCTCAAGATACAACAAGTTATGGAATAGATATATATAAAGAGAAAAGCCTACATATTTTATTAAAAGAATTATCTAAAATAAATAGTATTAAATGGATACGTGTTTTATATTGTTATGCAGAAGAACTTACAGATGATATAATAAATGAATTTGCAACTAATGATAAAGTTTGTAAATATGTAGATATTCCAATACAACACATAAGTGATAATATATTAAAATCAATGCGTAGAAAAGGAAGAAAAAGAAATATAACTGAAAATATACTAAAATTAAGAAAGCAAATACCAGATGTAGTTTTAAGAACAACTCTTATAGTAGGGTTCCCTGGAGAGTGTGAAGAAGATTTTAATGAATTAAATGAGTTTGTAAAAGAAATAAAGTTTGATAAACTAGGAGTATTTACTTACTCACAAGAAGAAGATACTGTAGCTGCAGAAATGGATAATCAGATTGATGAAGGAATAAAGGAAGAGAGATATCATCAAATTATGCAAACACAGCAAAAAATATCTAAAGAAGTTAATAAAAATGAGGTTGGAAAAGTCTATGATGTTTTAGTAGAAAGCAAAGATGGAGAAGTCTATATAGGTAGAAACTCTGTTATGTGTCCAGATGTAGATGGGGAAATATTTATAGAATCTAAGGAAAAGTTAAAAATTGGTCAATTTGTTAAAGTGAAAATTATTAAAGCATTAGAGTATGATTTAATAGCTGTATTGGAAAAATAGCTTTAAAGTTAAGTTTTAAAAATATTTAGTGGGAGTTGTGTTTTATGAATCTTGCAAACAAGCTTACAATAATAAGAATGATTTTAGTGCCATTTTTTTTATTTTTCATGGCTTTTAATACTAAAATAGGCATATTTATTGCAACTATAATATTTATAGTTGCATCGATAACAGATAAGTTAGATGGATATATAGCAAGAAGTAGAAATCAAATAACTAATTTTGGAAAGTTTATGGATCCTTTAGCAGATAAACTTTTAGTTACATCTGCACTTGTAGTTTTAGTGGAATTAGGAATTATGCCAGCATGGATGGTTATGGTAATAATTGCTAGAGAATTTGCTGTTTCTGGATTAAGAACAGTTGCTGCTTCAGAAGGAGTAGTTATTGCTGCTAGTCAATGGGGTAAATGGAAAACAGTTGTACAAATGACTTTTATAATATTAGCTTTAGTAACATTAAATTTTCCAAATAATATATTGATTGCTGTAACTAAAGTGTTTATGATTTTATCTGTGATTATAACTTTAATTTCAGGAATTGATTATTTCGTAAAAAATAAAAATATCATAAATACAGAGAAGTAAAACAGATTTAGTTTGAAAATGATTTTACTGCAGATAAAAAAGCTAGTTTTTAACTAGTTTTTTTATTTAATACTATGTTAAATATAGTTAAAAAAATGATTAAAAAAATATATAATGTTAAGTATAATAATAATATGATAAAATAAATTGACAACATTTATTTTAAAATGTATACTTGTTTAACTAAGTAAAAAAATATTGCTAGTATGATATATTAAGTTTATATATTAGATTTTTATTAGAAAGGGTGGCGCGATATGAATAGTGAAAAGCTTAAGGCTTTAGAGTCGGCTATGACTCAAATAGAGAAGCAATTTGGAAAAGGTTCTGTAATGAAATTAGGAGAAAATAGTGTGTTAGAGATAGATGCTATTTCAACTGGTTGTTTAGGACTTGATATAGGACTTGGAATAGGTGGTGTTCCAAGAGGAAGAATTATGGAAATCTTTGGACCAGAGTCATCAGGTAAAACAACAGTAGCTTTACATATTGTTGCGGAAGCTCAGAAAGCTGGTGGAGTTGCTGCATTTATAGATGCAGAACACGCTTTAGATCCTGTTTATGCAAAAGCATTAGGTGTAGATATTGATAATTTAATTGTATCTCAGCCAGATACTGGAGAGCAAGGATTAGAAATAACAGAAGCATTAGTGCGTTCAGGCGCAGTAGATATAGTAGTAGTAGATTCTGTTGCAGCATTAGTGCCTAAGGCTGAAATAGAAGGTGAAATGGGTGATGCACATGTGGGACTTCAAGCGAGACTTATGTCACAAGCATTAAGAAAGCTAGCAGGTTCTATAAATAAATCTAAATGTGTAGCAGTATTCATAAATCAGCTAAGAGAAAAAGTTGGAATAATGTTTGGTAATCCAGAAACAACTCCTGGAGGAAGAGCGTTAAAATTCTATGCATCTGTGAGATTAGATGTTAGAAGAATAGATAGTATAAAACAAGGTGATGAATTTTTAGGTAATAGGACAAGAGTAAAAATAACTAAAAATAAGGTGGCGCCTCCGTTTAAACAAGCAGAGTTTGATATAATGTATGGAGAAGGTATATCTAAAGAGGGTGATGTTTTAGATATAGGCGTTAAAGAAGAAATAGTTCAAAAGAGTGGTGCATGGTTCTCTTATGGTGATGTAAGACTAGGACAAGGTAGAGAAAATGCTAAAAACTATTTTAAAGAAAATCCTCAATTAAGGTTAGAGATAGAAAATAAGATAAGAGCTAAATATGATTTGCCATTATACAATGAATCAACAAATTCATCAAAAAAGGCTTCAAAAGAAGAAAAAGAAGTGAAAAAATAAATTTTTTAAATTCAAGGGGTTAAAGCCCCTTTTTTTTATGCCAAAAAGATATAAGCTAGTTAAATTAAAAAAAAATTAAAGAGTTTATTTAAAATACTTGTTTATATTAATATTAATAATATATACTTAATGAGGAATAGTTTTTCTAAGGGTTATTTATATAAAACAGCTATAACAATAAAAAAACTATACAAGGTCTCTAAATGAAAGTTAATATTCATAGAATAAGGTGTAAATTGGTATCAGTTAAGTATTTTATAAACTACAAGATTAAAAAAAATATTATTATTATATTTAAAATAAGACTTTGAATATACCTATTGAATTTTGGTTATAATTTAGATAATATCCTGATTATTTTAAAATATAAAAAAATAAAATAAATTATAAAAATGACACTATGAAAACCTTGTAAAGGTTAGTGTTATGCACTCTTTAGCAAATGTTAATCACCTTGACATTATATAGAAAGTAATATAAAATAAATACAAATACTGGTTTAGCATAATATAATTGCTACCAATTGAATAAAATATGACACCTTTTCTAACTTTTATTTTGGAGTAAAATAGATTGCACTAAAAATGAAGAAGGAGGTGTTTATATACAATGACTGCATTGTTTATAATAGGATTATTAATTATTATTTTAATTGGAACTTTTGTTGTTATTTATACTAGAAAAAATATATCACAAGCTAATATTGCTAAGTCTGAGGAAGATGCTAAAAAAATTATAGAGGAGGCTAAAAAAGAGGCCGAATCTACAAAAAAAGAATCTATACTAGAGGCTAAAGAAGAAGTCCATAGATTAAGAACGGATTTTGAAAGAGAGTCTAGAGAAAGAAGAAATGAAGTACAAAGACTTGAAAGAAGGGTAATTCAAAGGGAAGAGTCATTAGATAAGAAAAATGCAATATTAGAAAAAAAAGAGGATACCCTTAATAAGAAGCAACAAGAGGTAGAGGCATTAGAAACGAGTATACAAGATTTGTATACTAAAGAAAGAGAAGAATTAGAAAGATTATCAAAGCTTACTTCAGAAGAAGCTAAGCAAGTTTTGCTTGAGGAAGTAAGAAAAGAGATTAGACATGAAACAGCAATCATGATTAAAGATGTTGAACAAAAGGCAAAAGAAGAAGCAGATAAAAAAGCTAGAGAAATTATAACTTATGCTATACAAAGATGTGCAGCAGACCATGTTGCAGAATCTACTGTTCATGTTGTTTCACTTCCAAATGATGAAATGAAAGGAAGGATAATTGGTAGAGAGGGTAGAAATATTAGAGCACTTGAAACTCTTACAGGTGTAGATTTAATTATAGATGATACTCCAGAAGCCGTGATTCTTTCAGGATTTGATCCGATTAGAAGAGAAGTTGCTAAGATAGCTTTAGAAAAATTAATAGTTGATGGAAGAATACATCCTGCTAGAATAGAAGAAATGGTTGAAAAGGCTAAGAAGGATGTAGAAAATGATATCAGAGAAGAAGGCGAACAGGCTACTTTTGAAACAGGTGTACATGGTCTACATATAGAAGTGTTAAAACTATTAGGAAGACTTAAGTACAGAACAAGTTATGGTCAGAATGTGTTAAAACATTCAATTGAGGTTTCTTATTTAGCAGGGCTAATGGCTTCAGAGTTAGGAATAGATCCAACAGTTGCAAAAAGATGTGGTTTATTACATGACATCGGTAAAGCAGTAGATCATGAAGTTCAAGGTCCGCATGCATTAATAGGATCAGAACTTGCAAAAAAATATCATGAATCAGCAATAGTTGTAAATGCTATAGCTGCTCACCATGGAGATGTTGAACAACAATCACTTGAAGCTGTTTTAGTTCAAGCGGCTGATGCTATTTCAGCGGCAAGACCAGGAGCTAGAAGAGAAACTTTAGAAGCTTATATTAAGCGTTTAGAAAAGCTTGAAGAAATTGCAAATTCATATGAAGGTGTAGAAAAGTCATATGCCATTCAGGCTGGAAGAGAAGTTAGAATTATGATTAAACCAGAAGAGATTGATGATACAGGTGCTATTGAGGTGGCAAGGGATATTGTGAAGAGAATAGAGGGAGAATTAGAGTACCCAGGTCAAATAAAGGTAAATGTAATCAGAGAAACTCGCGCTATAGAGTATGCAAAATAGTAAATTTTTATAAAATAGACAAAAATAATCTTCTTAAATTTTGAAAAAATTTATTTTTATCAAAAATTTAAGAGGATTTTTTTAACTTTTGTAGAATAACTAATTATACAGAATTTAAATTTACTAGGAGGGTTAATCATGGAAGTATTAAAAGTTTCAGCAAAATCAAGCCCAAATTCAGTAGCAGGAGCTTTAGCAGGGGTATTAAGAGAAAAAGGAGCAGCAGAAATACAAGCTATAGGTGCTGGTGCTCTTAATCAAGCTGTGAAATCGGTTGCCATAGCTAGGGGGTTTGTAGCACCGAGTGGAATAGATTTAGTTTGTGTTCCAGCATTTACAGATATAGAAATTGATGGAGAAGAAAGAACTGCTATAAGATTAATTGTACAACCTAGATAATTATTAGAAAATAAATTATATAGGCACAATCCCAAAATAGTATTTAAATTCTATTTTGGGATTGTTTTTTTAAAGACTATAGAGAAAATATAATAAAAAGTTAAGCATTAAATTTACTTTATTATAAAAAAATAAAAAATATAGAATGAATAATAAAAAACAAACCATAATATATAATGAATCATAATTTAATATAAAATTAAAGTGATATACAAATAAATATATAATGTGTCACTTTATTTAGTAAATGTTCAAAATACGCTATAAACTTGTTTACACTTCATATAATAAATGATATAGTATAAATTGTATGAAGCATATCCTTCATAAGAGGGAAAAATGAAGGTATCAATTCAAGTTTACATAAAATATACTGAGCAATGGGGGTTTAATTTATGAAATTATCAAATAAAGCTTTACAAATTTCACCATCTTTAACTTTAGCAATAACAGCTAAAGCAAAACAAATGAAAGCAGATGGAATAGATGTGATTGGATTTGGAGCAGGAGAACCAGATTTTAATACTCCAAAAAATATTCAAAATGCTGCTATTGATGCAATTCAAAAGGGATTGACTAGATATACTGCTGCTTCAGGAATAGTTGAATTAAAGGAAGCAATAGTTAATAAGTTTAAAAATGATAATAATTTAACTTATAAAACATCTCAAATAGTAATTTCTACAGGAGCTAAACAATGTTTAGCAAATGCATTTCAAGCTATTTTAAATCCTAATGATGAAGTACTAATTGGAGTTCCTTATTGGGTAAGTTATCCTGAACTAGTACAACTAGCAGATGGAAAGCCAGTTTTTGTAGAAACTTCAGAATCAAATGCCTTTAAATTAACAGTAGATGCAATAAGAAAAGCTACAACAGAAAAAACAAAAGCCTTAATATTAAATAGTCCTAATAATCCAACAGGAACAGCATATACAAAAGAGGAATTATTAGCTATAGCAGAGTTTGCTAAAGAAAAAGATATAATGATTATTTCAGATGAAATTTATGAAAAATTATTATATGGATCAGAAGGTCATATATCAATAGCAAGCCTTTCAGAAGATGCTTACAATAGAACAATAGTTATTAATGGTGTTTCCAAAGCTTATGCTATGACAGGTTGGAGAATTGGTTATGTTGCAGCTCCAGAAAAAATTGCAAAATTAATGTCAAATATTCAAAGTCATACAACATCAAATCCTTGTTCAATATCTCAATATGCATCAGTTGAAGCTTTAAATGGGGAACAAGGCGAAGTTGAAAATATGATAAAAGAATTTAAAAATAGAAGAGATTTTATGGTTGATAGAATTAATTCAATAGATAATTTATCTTGTGTAAAACCAGAAGGCGCATTTTATGTTATGGTTAATATAAGTAAAGTTTTAGGTAAAGAATTTAATGGTGTAACAATAAAAGATTCATTAACTTTCTCACAATTATTGTTAGAGGAAGAAAAAGTTGCGTTAGTTCCAGGTATAGCATTTGGAGTTGATGAGTTTGTAAGATTATCTTATGCTACATCTGTAGAAAATATAAAAGAAGGATTAAACAGAATAGAAAAATTTATAAAAAACATACAATAATTAAGAGGTGATGCCAGTGGTATCAAAAGAGTTAAAAATTAGAAATTCACAAGGATTACATGCTAGACCAGCTACGTTATTAGTTAGAGTAGCATCGTCATTTAAGTCATCAATAAGTATTGAATATAATGATAAAGCTGCTAACGCTAAGAGCTTAATAGGGATTCTATCTTTAGGAATTAATAAGGATAGTACTGTTAATATAGTGATAAAAGGTAGTGATGAAGAAAAAGCATTAGAAAATATTTGTGAATTGATAAACAACTTAGAATAATATAAGAAAAACTGCTAATGATTTATTAGCAGTTTTTCTTATATTTTATTATAATTGAAATAGGTGATGAATATGAATGAAATTATATTATCAAATGAAAAAAATGAAATACTAAAACATATAGGAGTTAATAATAATCATTTTATAAAAAATTTTTTAGATATAAAAGGTAATAGAAGTGTTAATACGGCAAAAGGTTATGAAAGAGATATAAAAGATTTTTTTAATGTGAGTAATGTTGAAGAAATAACATTAAATCATATTAAATCAGTGAATATATTTCATGTCCAAAATTATATATTATATCTTACAGAGAAGGGATTTTCTTCAGCTACAATAAATAGAAAAATTTCTTCATTAAGTGCTCTTTATAAATGGTTATTAAAATATAAGGATAATTATAACGAAGTAGAAATTATAAAATATAATCCTTTTTCTGGATTAAAAGAAGAAAAACCTATAGTTAATAATAAAGAAACGGAGTTTTTAACAGAAGAAGAGTGCAAAAAAGTAATAAATAGCATAAAAACAGATAACGTTATTGGTATAAGAAATAGAGCTATTATTGGATTAGCACTTACGACAGCGCTGAGAAAATCAGAAATAATAAATATAAAAATAAAAGATATTTGTACTTATGGAAATTATGATGTAATTATAGTAAAGCGAAAAGGTAATAAACAAGATATGGTAAAGCTTCAAAAGCAGGTTTTAGAGTTTATTTATGAATACCTATCTATTACATCAAGAGATAAGGTTGGTAATAAAGAAGACTACTTGTTTTTAGGTCATTCAAGAAATAGTAAAAAAGATAATAAATTAGATCCTAGTAGTTTAAATTATATAATAAAAAATATATGCAAAAATGCAAATATAACAAAAGCAATAAAGGTTCACTCTATGAGACATACAGCTATAACTTTAGCAATAACTAAAGGCGTGACAATAGAAAAAGTAAGAGAATTTGCAGGACATAGAAATATAGCTACAACTAATAGGTATATACATTCAATAGATAAACTTAAAAATAATGCAGGAGATGCAATAGATATTTTTTAAAAAATATCTTTAAGAAGGTGTAAATTAGATATACTTTATAAGTGAAGTGGAGAATTTTAAATTATAAATAAAAAGATTGAAAACGAAGTTAATCCTTCGTTTTTAATCTTTTTTTATTTTAAAATAGTATTTTAATTAATTAATTCATAAAGTAAGGGAATTTTTAAGTTGTGCTTTATTTAACATTAAAAAATATATTGCATAAATGAATGACTTAAAATCCTATGAATTTATAAAATATATTTAGAATAAGATTTTTTATAATGAATAAATAATATAATGAATAAATTGTAATTTAAGATCATCTCACTATATAAGATTTTAAGTTAACTTTTAAAATTGATCGCTCTAAAACTTAAATACCCAAAATAGCATGCTCTGAATCATTTATAATTTAACAGTGCATTTTATATGAAAATATTTTAAAGTTATTGAATAAATTTAAATTTGAGCTTGTTTCCCTATATATTACACAAAAGGAAGTTTATCATAAAATAAATATATAGAGCATACGTTATATTGTATATATTATGAAATGAAAATTTGAACAATATATTATAGGTCTAAAATACAAAAAGGAGGGAAAGTTGCCAAAAAAATATATAGTTAAAATGTTGGCGACAGTAAAATTATGAATTATGATGAATATGATTTAATTCCATTACAAAATATAAACAATATGAGATTATCAGAAGAAATGGAAGAATTTATGGCTCTTTATAGTATGAGAGGTCTTATCAATTTTGAAAAAAATAAATTCATAGGTTTTTTAACGCCAATGCCTGCTGTAATTGAAGAAAATGAGTTTGTGAAACATAGTTTAATAGAATCTAAAAATGAACATAAATTTGAGTATATAAAGGAGAAGTATGATGATTTGAAGATTAATAAGACTATAAATAGAATAGAAAAGAATAATCCAGAAATAATTAAGTGTTTATTGTCTACAGGGTTACCTTACAGACAAAGCATAAAAATAGTTGAAAAAATAGTAAAATTAGCTATGTTATATAGATAATAAATTAATTAAGCTCTTTTCAATAGTTGAGAAGAGCTTAAAATTTATAGTGAATATATTTATTGTAAGCTTATTAGAAAAATACTTTTTAAAATATAATGAATATTAAGATAAATATATAATATAAAGTGTCATTAATTATTTTTTTGAAAATTCCATTTTAAATTTAGTGGTTAAAATTTGACTTATGGTATTTTAATAATTTATAATAGCTATAAGAATTAGATAATTAGTTAGTGAATTTTGCATATAAAATAATTTTGTTGCAAGAAATTATTTTAGTAATTTGCAAATTAAAATTAAAAACTAACAAATGTTAATTTAAGTAATTAGTTAAAAAAGATATGATAGCTTATATACAATAATAAGGTAACTCATATTTTTATAATAGTTATTTAGATGATTTAAAAATTAGGAGGAAATTTAATGATTAAAAAAACAATGATTAGAAAAAGTGTAATTAGTATTTTTCTAGTGTTTTTAATTGCAGTAGCCTTTGGTAATAAGATAACTTATGCATATACTATATTTAATGAGAAAATAAACATGAAACTAAGAGCCACAACTATATCTACAGATAAAGTTATAACGGTTTCTAATAGTGATGAAAACATTGAACGAGTGTCAAGAGGAGAAGAAAAAAATATACCTATAGAATCTAATGAAGTAGTAAATATTTCATTATCAAAATTAGGTAGACCTTATGTAGAAGGTGCAGAAGGAACAGAATCTTTTGACTCAGCAGGATTTACAAAATATATTTATGGCAAGTATAATGTAGATTTGCCACATTGTGTTTCTAAACAAATTCAATTTGGTAAAGCTGTTTCTAAAAATGAATTAGTTAATGGAGATTTGGTGTTTCTAAAAACAGATAATCAAAATTTATCTATTGCAGGAGTATATGTTGGAAACAATAATTTTGTTTATGCGGATAAAACTACAGGAAGAGTTATAAAGGGTAGTTTAATAAATAAATATTATTCTGATGCTTATGTAGGCGCAAGAAGAATATTCGATTAGTATATTAAGGTAGTATAATCTAACTTTTTCATTTAAAAGTCATATTCTCTTAGGTTTATAAATATAAATTTATAAACAAGAAATTAGGGAAGGTGATAAAAATGAAATACACAAGATATGATGTGAGGCCAAAACGAAAAAGAACTAAGTTGTTTCCATTGATAGTTATTATTTTCTTTTGTGTGCTATTTAGTTATTTGATTTTAGATGGAGTGAAAGGAATTAATATTAGAAACAATAAAAGTAATATAGAATCTAAAGAAAAAAATAATGTAAGAGAAAGTGAAATAGAAAAAAGTGAAATAGTACTTTTGCAGTGTGGAGTATTTAAAGTGAAAGATAATGCTGATAAAATTTTAAAAGAGCTTTCAGCAACAGGAAGTCCATTTGTCATAGAAGACAATGATTTATATAAAATATATTATGGTATGTATAAAAACATAAATGAAAGTGAAAAAGTTATAAATACTTTAGAGAAAAGTGGAATAAATACAAGTAAAAACATAATAAAGATATATTATAAAGATTTATCTATGATTGAGCTAGCAAAAATAATAGAGGCAGAATTAGATATTATAAACAATGCAATGGATCCGAAAATAAAATCTGTAAAAACCACAGAACTTAAAAAATGGGTTTCAGAATTAGATCCTATAAATGAAAATCATGATGCATATAAAGAAGTGAATGAATTAAAAGAACATATAAATAAACTTCCTGAAGAAGTGGATAAAAGTAAGGCATCAGAGATGAATTCTTTTATTTATAATCAAATATCAAAATTTAAAGAAAAGCAGCAAAGTAAATAAGTATTAAATATATAGGGAAACAAGCTCCAATTCAAATTTATTCAATAACTTTAAAATATTTTCATACAAGATGCAGTGTTGAATTCTAAGTGATTCGAAGCATGTCTCACTATTTGGGTATGCAAGTTTTGAAATGGATAATTTTAAAAGTCAACTTGGAACTATATATATTTATAAAGTTAAAAATAAGGAAGCAAGGACATTAAAGTCTTTGCTTTTTTTATGTGTTTTTTAGAAAACGTATATACTGTTAAAAATTAAAAATAAATAGTCATATTAAAAATCTATTGTTATAGATTTTTAGTATGATAATGTATGTTTGTATAATATTACATTATTTACATAAAATTAATAGTTTATTAAAAAAAATTAAAAAGAATTCAAACATAAAAATAAATATATTTTTTATTATTATGTGTTTTATATACTTGTTAATAATTTTATTAAGTGATAAACTATATAAGATAAAGAAATAAAATGGGGGATTAAAATTTGAAGAGTTCAGATAAAAAGGCAAAAGAGTATATTTTTGTTATTTTATTAGCCTGCATTTCTGGAAGCTTTATTGGGGAAGTTTTGTCAAAAAGTGTTAGCTTTTTAGACATTTTAGGGTTATCCTATTTTATAGGGCTGAAACAACCTATATTACTAGATCTTAAGGTTATAAGTATAACGTTTGGATTACAATTTAAGCTTAATTTAATGTCTATTATTTGTATAATAGTAGCAATGATATTATTTAGGAAATATTAGGAGTGAATTTGTATGGATATAATTTTAGCATCCTCATCACAAAGAAGGCGAGAACTTTTAAATTTAATTACTGATAAATTTGAAATAATTCCAAGTAATTTTGATGAAAGCACTGTGCCTTTTGAAGGAAAGTGCAGGGATTATGTTATTAAGATTTCTAAAGGAAAAGCTTTGGAAGTTGCAGATAGAGTTAAAGGTGAGAAACTAATAATTGCTAGTGATACCATTGTTTTTAATAATGAAAATCTGATGCTTAAGCCTAAAGATGAAAAAGAAGCATTTGATATGCTAAAAAGTCTTAGTGATACTACCCATAAGGTTTATTCTGGAATAGTAGTTTTGAATTTAAAAACAAATGAAATGCTATCAGATGCAGTTTGTACAGAAGTTAAATTTTCAAAGTTAACTGATGATCAAATATTAGAATATATACAAACTAAAGAACCTATGGATAAATCAGGGGCTTACGGTATACAAGGAAAAGCAGCTGTTTTTATTGAAAAAATCAATGGTTGTTATTATAATGTCGTTGGATTGCCTTTAAATAGGTTGAATTTAATGATTAATGAGATGGGGGTAAATCTTTAAGTACAATTATTTCAGGGAAGTGATTTTTTGAAGAATTTAAGTATTATGGATTTGCCAAAAGGTGAGAGACCTAGAGAAAAGCTATTAAGATATGGCAGTGAATGTTTATCCAATTCTGAGCTTTTAGCAATAATATTAAGAACAGGAAGTAAAAAGGAAGATGTTCTTAGATTATGTAATAGGATACTTGTGAGTTGTAAGGGGTTAAATGGACTTTTAAATTCTAGTATAAATGATTTTATGAAATTATCAGGGATAGGTGAAGCTAAAGCTACACAACTTGTAGCATTATGTGAACTTTCTAAAAGGTTTAAATCATTTAAGTCAGGTGAAGAGTATAGAATTTTAAGTCCACTAAGTGCTGCTAATTATGTTATGGAAGATATGAAGCATTTGAAAAAGGAATATTTAAAGCTTATAATGTTAAATACTAAAAATATAGTTTTGTCTGTAAAAGATATATCTATAGGAAGTTTAAATAGCTCAATTGTACATCCAAGAGAGGTGTTTGTTGAGGCCATAAAGAATAATAGTGCTTCAGTTATAGTATGCCACAATCATCCTTCAGGTGATCCTAATCCAAGTAAAGAAGATATAAACATTACAATGCGATTAAGAGAATGTGGAAAAATAATTGGTATTGAAGTTTTAGATCATATTATTATAGGAAATGGTATATATGTTAGCTTAAAAGAAAGAGCATTTTTATAGAAACGAAAGGAGAAAAAAGATGATGAGATTTTTTTCAAAGTCAAGAGATATGGGTATAGACCTAGGAACGGCTAATACTCTAGTGTATGTAAAAGGAAAAGGAATAGTATTAAGAGAGCCATCAGTTGTGGCTATAAATAAAAAAACTAATAAGGTTTTAGCAGTTGGTGAAGAAGCAAAACAAATGATAGGTAGAACTCCAGGAAATATAGTAGCTATAAGACCAATGAGAGATGGTGTTATTGCAGATTTTGATGTAACTGAAAAAATGTTAAGAAGTTTTATAGAAAAAGCTGGTGCGAAAAATGGATTTAAAAGCCCTAGAATAGTGGTATGTTTTCCATCAGGAGTAACAGAAGTAGAAAAAAGAGCTATAGAAGAAGCAACTAAAAGTGCAGGTGCTAGATTTGCGTGTCTTTTAGAAGAGCCAATGGCAGCTGCAATCGGTGCAGGACTTCCAGTAAATGAACCAACAGGAAGTATGGTCGTAGATATTGGTGGAGGAACAACAGAAGTTGCAATAATTTCTCTAGGTGGAATAGTAACTAGTAAATCTTTAAGAGTTGCTGGTGATGAGCTTGATAAAGCCATAATTGCTTACATAAAAAAAGAGTATAATTTAATGATTGGTGAACGTACTGCAGAAGCAGTAAAAATAGAACTAGGTTCAGCTTTTGATCTAGGAGAAGAAGATAAACATATGGAAATTAAGGGAAGAGATTTAGTTTCAGGACTTCCTAAAGTTATAGAAATAAGTGAAAGTGAAGTAAGAGAAGCTTTAAAAGAGCCAGTAGCATCAATTATAGATTCAATAAAAACTACACTAGAAAAAACACCACCAGAACTTGCTGCAGATATAATGGATAAAGGTATAATGTTAACAGGTGGTGGTGCGATGCTAAAAGGATTAGATGCACTAATAAACCACGAAACTCATATGCCTGTAAAAGCTGCAGAGATACCATTAGATTGTGTTGCTATAGGAGCAGGTAAAGCACTAGATAATCTTGACATAATGGATAAAAGAGGCTAAAAATTGGATAAACTAAAAAATAAACTGGCAGTACTAGTAATAATACTGTCAGTATGCTTTTTATTTCTTATAGGTTATACTGTGCAAAGAAAACATGTGTCTTTCGTGGAAAATGGTGTAGGAACAACTTTAAATAGTGTTCAAGGTGTTGTTTATAATATTGGTAATAAAGTTAAAAATTCATTTTCTTTTATATTTCATATAAAAGATTTAAAATCTGAAAATGAAAAGTTAAAAGAAGACAATAAAAATTTAGATAAGTTAAAAAATGAAAATACAATGCTAACAGAAGAAAATGCTAGATTGAGGGAAAATTTAAAATTTAAAGATACAAAATCAGACTATGAATATATAGGTGCTGATATAGTAGGGTTAAGTGGACAAAATTTTTTAGATGGATTTACTATTAATAGAGGTAGCAAAGATGGAATAGAAAAAGGAATGATTGCAGTTACTTCTGTTGGATTGGTAGGTCAAGTTACAAGTGTTGGAAATAATCGAGCTACAATTCAAACATTATGTAATGAAAATATAGCAGTAGCAGGATATGTATTATCAACAAAAGAGAGTGATGGTATAGTAAAGGGATATAAAGGAAATGAGGATAAGTTTTTAGCTGAAATAACAGGGTTATCTATTGATTCAGGAATAAAAGTAGGTGATACAATAGTAACATCTGGATTAGGTGCTATTTATCCTAAAGGCATAGAAATAGGAAAAGTTTTAGATGTAAAAGAAGATAAGGCAGCTGTTATGAAAAGTGCAGTAATAAAGCCAAGCGTTGATTTTAATACATTAGAACAAGTTCTTATAGTGGTTGACAAAGAAAATAGTGATAAAAACAAGTAGTAGGTGATAATATGAAGAAAATATTAACACTAATAGGAATAACATTATTACTAACCATACTGGATAATACATTAGTAACATTTTTTGCTATAAAGTCTGTGTATCCAAGTTTAGTATTAATCTTTATTATATCCTATTCAATTATAAATGGGGAAAAGGAAGCTATACTATTAGGAATATTCTCAGGTGCAATTCAAGATCTATACTTTTTTAATGGAATAGGGGTCAATATGCTAACAAATATGATAATTTGTTATATAGCAGCAGTAGTAGGAAAAAGTATTTTTAAAGAAAAATCATTTGTACCGATAGTTTCTACATTATTCCTTAGTATTTTGAAAGGTATAATAATACTAATAGTATTATATTTAATGAATATAAAAATAAATACGGAAAATATATTATATACTAGTTTATATAATATGGTTTTATCGATTATATTATATAGATATGTTTACAAACTTTCAGAAACAAAATTTATAAAGAAAGAATGGAGATTTTAGGAACGTGATATTATGGTAAAAAACAAAAAAACAGATAAAAAATTTTCAAGATATACGATGTTTTTTATTGCAATGGGAATAATATTTTCAGGTATAATTTCCAGACTTTTGTATTTGCAAGTTGTAATGGGTGAAGAATTTAAAAAGCAATCGACAGAAAAAAACTATAAAAATGTATCTAAAGTAGCACCTAGAGGTGATATTTTAGATAAAAATGGAGAAGTGTTTGCAACTAGTATTCAAAGCTATACACTGATGTTTACAGAGACAACGGAAAGTAAGGAAAGTTTTTTAACTACTATGGATAAAGTCTTTAAAAAATTAGATGAAAAAGGTGTTGCGATGGTAGATGAATTTGCAATAGCTATAGATTCATCTAAAGATCCGAAAGTTCGGTTTAATTTTAAAGCTACAGATGATGCAAATAGGCGTTGGATGGAGTTAAGATTCAAAAAAGATAGGGGAATTCAAAGTATAGCAATAAAAAAACTTTACCCAGGAAAAGATGAAAAGGACCTTACTGAAGAACAGCTTAAAAAAGTAGATGAAGAATTATTAAAAGTATCTGCGGAAGATTGTCTAAACGAATTATTAAAAGAATATGATTTATTAGATAAAGATGAATATACATTAGAGGAAAAAAGAAGATTATTAGTTGTTTTAGATGCTGTGAAAATGCAAAGTTACTCTGGTTATAAACCTGTAGTTATTGCAAACAACTTATCAAAGGAAGTTGCATTTCTATTTGAACAGCTACAACCGGATTTACCAGGAATAAGTGTAGAAACTCAACCGATGAGATATTATCCAAATGGTGATTTAGGTTCAGCGTTTTTAGGATATACATCTAAGATAGATTCATGGCAACAGGAGAACTATGAAGAAAAAGGTTACGATGTAAGTAGCGATAGTGTTGGTAAAGCAGGGCTTGAGTCAAGCTTTGAAGATATATTAAAAGGAACTAAAGGTCAGGAAAGTATTGAAGTTAATAAACAAGGTAGAAAAGTAAAGACGTTAGGTGAAGTTGAAGCTTACCCAGGTAAAACTCTTCAACTTACCATTGATAAAAATTTACAAGAAATAGCAGAAAAAGCTTTAGATGATACTATGGCTAATTTACAAAAACAAGGTAGAGTAGCTGACGTTGACAGTACTAATGCTACTAGAGGTGCAGCTGTTTTCATGGATGCTAAAACAGGAAAAATATTAGCACTAGCTAGTAGACCAGGATATGATCCTAATATATTTACAGAAGGATCACTTAGTGCAGAGGATTCAGAAAAATACTTTAATCCTAACTTAGAAAAAATGGGAAAAGAGTATATTGAAAGTAGAGGTCTTACATCAATACCAGGAGTATTAACTCAAGAAGAAGTTGCTACAAAAAGTTATGAAGATAAGGTTAATATTATGTTAAATAGAATGTTTCCGTTAAATAATTCTATTGAAGGTAATACAACAGTAAGAGAGGATATTTATGATATATTCCCAAAACCATTTTATAACTATGCAACATTTACATTAATACCACCAGGTTCTATATTTAAACCACTTACATCTATTGCAGGTTTAGAGGAAGGTGTAATAACACCAGATACACTTATATATGATGATGGTGAATATAATAAAAGATACTCTGATTATCATGGAGCTTGTTGGATTTATAATACAGCAGGTGGATCACATGGAGCTATAGATATAAGAAAAGCATTAGAAGTATCTTGTAACTATTTTTTCTATGATGTTGCAGATAGACTTTTTGCAAAAGGTGGAGAAAGTTCAAGTGGACTTGATTACTTAGCAAAATATGCTTGGAAATTTGGGTTAGGTGTTGAACCAGGCTCAAATACAAAACCTTCAACAGGTATAGAGATAGCAGAAAATTTTGGTCAAGTATATAATTATGAATCAAGTAAAAGTAAGTTTGCAAATGATTATGTAAATCAGTTAGTTAATTTTATGCAGACAGGTACTGATTCAATAAATACTACACCTCATTATAAGGGAATTGATATTACTAAAAAAGATGAAAAAGGTAGTAATAAAGAAAAAGAGGCAATTAAAAAAGTAAATGAAAAGAAAACTGCTTTGATAGATGCTATAAAAGAAGAGATGAAAAAAGAGGCAAAAGCTAAGGAAGAAGAAATATTACCAAAGATGCAAAATCTATTAAAGGATTTAATTGAATCAAGTGATGAGTTAAAGGCTAAAAAATATTCAGATAAAGATATAGAGAATATGGCTATAGCAATAAATTACTCTATAGCAGATGCTATATCCAATAGAATATCTGCTGCTAACGCTTATGATGCATCTATAGGTCAAGGTATGAATTATTTTACTCCACTTCAATTAGCAAATTATATGGCAACTTTAGTTAATGGTGGAAATAGATATGAAATGCATTTAGTGGACAGTATAATAGATCCTGTAACAGGAGATAAAACTGAAATAGAACCAAAACTTTTAGAACATATAGATTTAGATGAAGAATATGTTAATGCCATAAAAGAGGGTTTACGACGTGGTGCTTCTAATGATGAAGGTACTGCTTCAACTGCATTTAGTGGATTCCCAATAGAACATGGTGCTAAGTCTGGTTCATCAACATTTAATGAGGAAAAACAGGATTCGCTAGGTAGAACTTCATATGCAACATTCCTAGGATTTGCGCCAGTAGATGATCCACAAATAATATCTTGTATTGTTATTTTTGATGGTGGACATGGAGGATATGCAGGTCCAGTTGCGAGAGCCGTTTATGAGCAATATTTTAGAGATGAAATATTAGCAAAAAATCCAGGATATGAATTTAAGTACCCAGATCCTAGAGAAAAAAATTCTAAAGATGCAACAAATGAAAAAACTACTGAAAATCTTAATAAATAGAATGTAATACTAATAAATAAAAATAAAATAAAAAACATCATGATTTCATGGTGTTTTTTATTTTGTTTCTATTTATATTTTATAAAAATGTTTTTTAAAATTAAATTTTTAATCGAAAAAATTCTGTATTTACTAAAATATAGAAATTTTTTTTAGATAAAAAAAGGAATTTAACTAAATGTGTTGAAATATATCAAATAGGATAATATGGAAAATAGTAGTGTAGGAATGTAATACTATAGAAAAGGAAATAGATATTATTACGATTAGAAATTTTGAAGTTGTAATTAACTTATTTAATAAAAAAATATTTGAAGAAAAATTTATAAAAAGAAGATGACTTTGAGAAAGGAATATTATGATTAGAAACAGAAAAACAGATAAAAAATTTTCAAGATATACGGTGTTTTTTATTGCAATGGGAATAATATTTTCAGCTATAATTTCCAGGCTTTTTTACCTGCAAGTTATAATGAGTGAAGAATTTAAAAAAAAATCAACACAAAAAAACTATAAAAATGTATCTAAAGCAGCACCTAGAGGTAAAATTTTAGATAAAAATGGAGAAGTATTTGCAACTAGCATTCAAAGCTATACACTGATGTTTACAGAAACAACGGAAAGTAAGGAAAGTTTTTTAACTACTATGGATAAAGTCTTTAAAAAATTAGATGAAAAAGGTGTTGCTATGGTAGATGAATTTGCAATAGCTATAGATTCATCTAAAGAGCCGAAAGTGCGATTTAATTTTAAAGCTACAGATGATGCAAATAGAAGTTGGATGGAATTAAGATTTAAAAAGGATAGAGGAATTCAAAGTATAGCAATAAAAAAACTTTACCCAGGAAAAGATGAAAAAGATCTTACTGAAGAGCAGCTTAAAAATGTAGATGAAGAATTATTAAATGTGTCTGCAGAAGAGTGTTTAAATGAATTGTTAAAAGAATATGATTTATTAGATAAAGATGAGTATACATTAGAGGAAAAAAGAAGATTATTAGTTGTTTTAGATGCTGTTAAAATGCAAAGTTATTCAGGATATAAACCTGTGGCTATTGCAAACAACTTATCAAAGGAAGTTGCATTTATTTTTGAACAACTGCAATCAGATTTACCTGGAGTAAGTGTAGAAACTCAACCGATGAGATATTATCCAAATGGTGATTTAGGTTCAGCATTTTTAGGGTACACATCTAAGATAGATTCATGGCAACAAGAGAAATATGAAGAAAAAGGTTGTGATGTAAGTAGCGATAGCGTTGGTAAAGCAGGAATTGAGTCAAGCTTTGAAGATATATTAAAAGGAACTAAAGGTCAGGAAAGTATTGAAGTTAATAAACAAGGTAGAAAAGTAAAGACATTGGGGGAAGTAGAAGCTTACCCAGGTAAAAATATCCAACTTACTATTGATAAAGGTTTACAAAAAATAGCAGAAAAGGCTTTAGATGATACTATGGCAGATTTACAGAGTAAAGGTAGAGTAAATGATGTTGATAGTACTAATGCTACTAGAGGCGCAGCTGTTTTTATGGATGTTAAAACAGGGAAAATATTAGCATTAGCTAGTAGACCTGGATATGATCCTAATATGTTTATAGGAGGATCACTTAGTGCAGAGGATTCAGAAAAATACTTTAATCCTAATTTAGAAAAAATGGGAAAAGAGTATATTGAAAGTAGAGGTCTTACATCAATACCAGGAGTATTAACTGAAGAACAAGTTGCTACAATGAGTTATGAAGATAAAGTTAATACTATGTTAAATAAAATGTTTCCATTAAATGATTCTATTGAAGGTAACACTAAAATAAGAGAAGATAGTTATGATATATTTCCAAAACCATTTTATAATTATGCAACATTTACATTAATACCACCAGGTTCTATATTTAAACCACTTACAGCTATTGCAGGCTTAGAGGAAGATGTAATAACTCCGTACACATCTGTATATGATGATGGTAAATATAATAAAAGATATTCTGATTATCCTGGTGCTTGTTGGATTTATAATACCCAACATGGTTCACATGGGGATACAGATGTAAGGAAGGCATTAGAAGTGTCTTGTAACTACTTTTTCTATGATGTTGCAGATAGGCTTTTTGCAAAAGGTGGGGAAAATTCAAGTGGACTTAATTATTTAGCAAAATATGCTTGGAAGTTTGGACTAGGTGTTGAGCCAGGCTCAAATACAAAACTTTCAACTGGTATAGAAATAGCAGAAAATTTTGGTCAAGTATATAATTATGAATCAAGCAAAAATAAATTTGCAGATGAGTATATTAATCACGCAGTCAATTATCTACAAACAGGTACTAATTCAATAAATACTCAACCTCATTATAAGGATATTGACATTACTAGAAAGAATGAAACAGGTACTGATAAAGAAAAAGAAGCAATTAAAAAAATAAATGAAAAGAAAACTATTTTGGTAGATGCTATAAAAGAAGAGATGAAAAAAGAGAAAAAGGCAAAAGAAGAAGATATATTACCAAATATGCAAAATTTATTAAAGGAGTTAATAGAATCAAGTGATGAGCTAAAAGCTAAAAAATATTCTGATAAGGATATAGAAAATATGGCTATAGCAATAAACTATTCTATAGGAGATGCTATATCCAATAGAATATCAGGGGCAAATGCTTATGATGCATCTATTGGTCAAGGTATGAATTATTTTACTCCACTTCAATTAGCAAATTATATGGCAACTTTAGTTAATGGTGGAAATAGATATGAAATGCATTTAGTAGATAGTATAATAGATCCAGTAACAGGAGAGAAAACTGAAATAGAGCCCAAACTACTAGAACATATAGATTTAACTGAGGAATATGTTAATGCTATAAAAGAAGGGTTGCAACGTGCTGTATTTAATGATGAGGGTACTGCTGCAACTGCATTTCATGGTTTTCCAATATCAACTGGAGCTAAGTCTGGTTCATCAACATTTAACCAAAATAAACAGGATTCTCTAGGAAGAACCTCATATGCAACATTCTTAGGATTTGTTCCACTAGATGACCCGCAAATAGTATCTTGTATTGTTGTTTTTGACGGGGGACATGGTGGAAATGTAGGTTATGTTGCAAGAGCAGTTTATGAGCAGTATTTTAGAGATGAAATATTATCAACAAATCCAGGGTATGAATTTAAGTATCCAGATTCTAGAGGGAATAGCTCTAAAAATCAAACAAATGAAAATACTAATGATAACCTTAACAAAGAGAATACAGATGGTAATGATAATAAAGAAGAATAAAATAGAAAGACACCATAAATTTATGGTGTCTTTTGTATATAACAACTTATATTTTATTAAATTTCCAACTTTTAATCATATCAATAGATTTTAATGTGAAATTGTGATATATTTTTTTTGTAATTAAAAGTTTAAAACATGGATTCTTTCTAGATTTGCTAAAAAATAGAAATTTTTTAATCAAAAAGAAGGATTTTAATTAAACATGTTGAAATATATCAAATAGCATAGTGTGGAGGATATGTATGCAAGGAGATAATATTATACTAAAAGGAAATAGAGATGGACTTAATGTTATTATAGATATTAATAAGTTTAGAAGCTTTGAAGATATGATTAGTTGTTTAATAGAAAAACTTTCGAAAGGAAAAAATTTTTATAAAGGTTGTACTATAAAAATAACTACTCAAATAAAGGAATTTACAAAGCGAGAAATAAATTATATAAAGGATATATTGTTTGAAAAAATTTATATAAAAGATTGTATATTTATAGACATAGAAGAAACAAATTCAAAAATGTTTAATGGCGTTTATGAAGGAAGAACTAAATATCTTAGAAAGAGTATTAGAAGTGGACAAACTTATGAGTATTTAGGAAATTTAGTTATAATAGGAGATATAAATCCAGGAGCAGAAGTATGTGCTGCTGGTAACATTATAGTTTTAGGAAGTATAAAAGGTTGTGTTCATGCTGGATGTACAGGAAATGAAAAAGCCATAATAGGAGCTTTTTATTTAAATCCTCAAATATTAAAGATCGCAAATTTGATGACGATATCTCCAGATGATGGAATTAAACCTACATATCCAGAAATTGCAAAAATAAAAAATGGAAACATAATAGTTGAACCGTATTTAGTTAATAAATACATTTAATGGAGGAGATAGTATGGGAGAATCAATTGTTATAACTTCAGGAAAAGGTGGAGTTGGCAAAACAACAACAACAGCAAATATAGGTACTGCTTTAGCTTCTGCAGGAAAAAAAGTGGTAGTAATAGATGGTGATACAGGACTTAGAAATTTAGATGTTCTTATGGGCCTTGAAAATAGAGTAGTTTTTACACTACTTGATGTAATAGATGAAAAATGTAGATTAAAACAGGCATTAATAAAGGATAAAAGATTTAGCAATTTATTTTTATTGCCTACAGCTCAAACTAGGGATAAAAATGATGTTAATATAGAGGCTATGTTAAAGGTTGTTAATGATTTAAAAGATAATTTTGATTATGTTATAATTGATTGTCCAGCTGGTATTGAACAAGGATTTGAAAATGCTATAGTAGGTGCTGATAGAGCTGTGGTTGTAGTTAACCCAGAAATAACATCGGTAAGGGATGCTGATAGAGTTATAGGAAAATTATGTGCAAAAGGATTAGAAGATACTCAATTGATAGTTAATAGAATAAATTTTGAGATGACACAAAATGGAGATATGTTAGATATTGAAGATATAAAAGAATGTCTTGCTATAAAATTAATAGGAGTTGTGCCTGATGATAAAAAGGTAACAGTATCTACTAATAAAGGCGAACCTATAGTATTAGACAATTCCGCTGATGCAGGGCAAGCATTTAATAATATTGCTAAAAGAATAATGGGATATGAAGTTCCGTTTTTAGATTTAAGCGTAACGGTTCAGCAAGGAGGTTTTTTTGCAACAATAAAGAAAATATTTGGGGGTAATAAATAGGAGGAAGTTATGGAATTCTTTAAATTATTTTCAAACAAAGCATCATCGAAAGGTATAGCTACAGATAGACTAAAATTAATACTAATACATGATAGGGCAAATTTTTCTCCAGATTTATTAAATATGATAAAAGGAGATTTGCTTGAGGTTATATCTAAGTATGTTGAAATAGATGATAGTGAAGTAGATGTAAAAATAACAAAAACAGAAGAAATACAAGGATCTTCACCAGCATTAATAGCTAGTATACCTATAAAAAATATAAAACAAAGATAAATGAAAATAGTGTTGAGGTAAAATTAATATTTTATTTCAACGCTTATTTTATAATATATAATTTAATTTAAGAATTTATAAAAACAGTATAGATATAAATTATAAAAACTTTTGTTATTATTTTAAATGTGCTATAATCATATTTATGTTGGAGGGATAATTATGCTGATAAATATGATAAATAAGCTTAAATTAAATAGTAAACTTGTAAAAAGATTAGATTATAGCATAATAATTGTAGTTGTTTTAATTGTTGCATTTTCTATATTAAATATATATAGTGCAACAAACAGTACCGCTGGAATATATTATGCTAAGTTACAGTTTATGTGGCTTATAGTTGGATTGATAGCTATGTACATAATGCTTATTTGGGATTATAATTTAATTCTAAATTATGCTTCTATAATTTATTGGGGCGGAGTAATATTGCTTATTTTAAATAACTATGTTTTAGGAAGTACTGTAAATGGAGCTACAGGTTGGATTAGTATTGGTAGTAGGGCTATTCAACCAGCTGAGTTTGCTAAAATAGGTATGATACTTATGCTAGCAAGGGTTATTCAAGATATGGAAGGTGACGTTAATAGTTTAAAAAGCATCTTAACTATGATGTTTTATGCAGCTATTCCTATGATATTAATAGTTTCACAACCAGACATGGGAATGACTATGGTATCCTTTTTTATTATACTTCCAATAGTGGTTGTAGCAAATGTAGATTGGAAAATAATAACTGGAGGTTTGTCTTTTCTGATTGTAACTATAGTTGCATTGTGGAATTCTCCATTAATGCATGACTACTGGAAAAATAGATTAATTTCATTTTTAAATCCAGAACAATTTGAGTTGACATATGGACATCAAATTATACAATCTAAAATAGCTATAGGATCTGGTGGATTATTTGGCCTTGGATTTTTAAATGGTAAGCAATATAAATTTGTTCCAGAAAATCACACTGACTTTATATTTGCAGTTATAGGTGAGGAGTGGGGAATGTTAGGTGCTATAATATTACTAACATTATATGGAATACTTTTATATAAACTTATAAATATAGCTAAAACATCAAAAGATGTATCAGGAAGTATATTATGTGCTGGTATAATAGGATTTTTAATGTTTTCTATAATTCAAAATATGGGTATGGCAATAGGAATTATGCCAGTAACAGGAATAACTCTTCCATTTGTAAGCTATGGAGGTAGTTCTATGCTTACTAACTTTATTTCTTTAGGATTAATGCTAAATGTAGGAATGAGAAGAAAGAAGATTAATTTCTAGGAGGAATTATATGAGAATTGCATTGATTGCTCATGATAAGAAAAAAGATGAAATGATAGATTTTGCAAGAAGATATAGAAAAATATTATGTAGACATGAATTGTATGCAACAGGCACTACTGGTAAATTTGTTGGAAAACTTGCAGACCTTGATATACACACTTTTTTAACAGGAACCATGGGTGGGGGACAACAAATAGGAGCAAAGATAGCTCAAGGAGAAATAGACGTGGTGTTTTTCTTTAGAGATCCATTAACGGCTCAACCACATGAACCCGATGTAAATGCTCTTATAAGACTTTGTGATGTGCATTCAGTGCCATTAGCAACAAATTTAGGTACAGCAGAAACAATTATTGCTGCAATGAAAAATAAATAAAGAAAATTTAAGCTATTCTAGGTAGTGAAAAAATCTATCTAGAATAGCTTTTTTGTTATATAAAGTTTACGTTTAAATAATTAAAGTAGGTCTTTATAATAAAAACAATATTCATAAAAGTTCAATCAATTAAATATAAATAAAAAAGTAGGAGTTTAAAAACTAATATCATATTCTAATGTAAATAAACTAACTGAATTTGTATTTTTCTATTTAATAAAAAATTACATTAAAAAGCTATATATAGGGTTCTAAGATGAATTTTAAACTTATGTATTTATCAAATGAGAGTATTTAACACTTATTTTTAGTTTCATCCATCACTTTTAACTCTTAATTAACTATAGCTGTACTTGTTTTTCAACTAATAACAAAGATTTCATGAATAAATTTAAATACGAGATTGTAACCCTATAGCAATAGATATTTTAAATACATAATATGATATTAAATAATCTAAAATATTAAATGGGGAGAGAGGATTATGAATCATTATAAAGAACTTTATGAAAGATATTATAATAATCTTACAAAAGGAAAAAGAAACATTAGTGTAAATCGAAGGCAAGGTCATGTACAACCTAATTTTAATAGTGAAAAAAAATTAAGTTTAGCTAATAAATTTATAATTCAATTATCAATAGCTATAGTTATGATGATATTTTTTTTAGGATGCAAAACTGTAAATAATGAATATGGCAATAAAGTACTGAAATGTGCTAATGGAGCTATAAATAAAAAATATGATTATAAATATGTTGTAAATAGGTTAGAGAATATGACCTTGGATGATGTAGAAAATGTTAGTGTGCAAATGATTGATAAAATAAAAGCCGGATTTGTAGGTGGAAAAACAATAATTGAAGAGCTAGAAACAGAATATTCAATACCAGTTATGGCAAATAAGTCTTCTGAAGATGATGCTCATAGGAAAGATAAAGATAATATTATAACATTTTCAATAAAAGAAAAGACACCTATAAAGAGCTGCAATTCAGGAAAGATAAAAAAAATAGATGTGGATAAAAATTTAGGTGAATATATAATAATAGATCATGGTAAAGGAATAGAAAGTAAATATTATAATATATCAAAAATATTTGTTAAAGTTGGAGATAAGGTAGACAAAGACACAGTTATTGGTGAAGTGGATGTATCACCAGAAGGTATCACAAATTTTTATTTTGAGATACTTTACATGGGAAAAGCACAAGATATATACAATAGTATGGTAATTTGAAGATATAGGTGAAATTTTGATAAAATTTAATAAATATTTAATACCTTATCTAATATTTTTAATAATTTTAGGATTAAATAAAAATTTATTTATGGGATTTTCCATAGTTATTATTCATGAGTTTTGCCATTATTTTATGGCTAGAATTTTAGGGTTTAAAGGTTTTTGTATAGAATTACTTCCTGTTGGGGCATCTATAAAACTTAAAGATTTAGATGAAGCTTCAATAAAGGAGGATATACTAATATCTATTAGTGGTCCAATAGGAAATTTTATTTTAGCCTTAATAAGTTTATCTTTATACGCATTATATGGAAATATAATAATCAAAAAATTTTTAGATTATAATTTAGCTTTAGGCATGTTTAATTTATTACCATTATTTCCTTTAGATGGAGGGCGGGTTTTAAAAGATGTATTAAGAGTTAAATTTTTATATAAGAAGGCTAATGAAATAGCTTTAAATATCAGTATGTTTTGTGCCTATATAATTTTAATATTAGGTATAATTTCTTTACCTTATGATGTGTCGAATATAAATATAGTTTTAATAGCTGTTTTTATATTAATAATCACAAAGAAAGAGAAAGAAAGGATAGTTTATGTAATTATGGGTTATACAATAAAGAAAAGAGAAAAACTCTTAAAGAGAGGTTATATAGAAAATAAAAGTATATCTGTTTATTACAAATTAAACCTTATACAGTTATTAGATTTCATAGACAAGAACCATTATCATATATTTACTGTATTAGATGATAACATGGAAGTTTTAAAAACTATATATGAGGAAGAGATAATAGAGTTTTTAAAAAATGATGGAAATATAACCTTAGAAGAATTAATAAAAAAATATTAATATATATTTTGAATTATTATTAGCTTATGATAAAATAAAGTATTGTAATTAACTTAAGGAGGAATTTAAATGAAGAAAATTTCCGATGATATACTATATAAAGTTGAAAAACCAGCTAGATATATAGGTGGAGAATTTAATTCTTATAATAAAGATATAAACAAAGTAGATATAAGATATGCATTTTGTTTTCCAGATGTCTATGAGGTAGGAATGTCTCATTTAGGAAGTAAAATACTGTATCATGTGTTAAATCAAAGAGAAGACACATTTTGTGAAAGAGCTTATGCACCATGGCCAGATATGGAAAAAGCTTTAAGAGATAATAGTATTCCATTATTTGCGTTAGAAAGTAAAGAGTCTTTAAGTGAGTTTGATTTTTTAGGTTTTACTCTTCAATATGAGATGAGTTATACAAACATATTAAATATGTTAGATATGTCTAATATACCACTTAGAGCATCAGAAAGAACAAAGGATCACCCAATAGTTATGATGGGAGGACCTTGTGCTTACAATCCAGAACCCCTTTATGATATTGCAGATTTATTTAGCTTAGGAGAAGGGGAAGAAGTCTTAAATGAACTTTTAAATCTATATAAAGAATATAAAGACAAATCTAGAGAAGAGTACTTAAGAGCTGCTTCAAAAATTGAAGGAATATATGTTCCAAGTCTTTATAATGTAGAATATAACGATGATAATACGATAAAAAGCTTTAAACCTAAGTATGAAGATGTACCAAAAAAAGTTAAGAAAAGAATAATTACAAATTTTGATGAAAATACATATCCAGATAAACTTATAGTTCCTTATACAGAGATAGTTCATGACAGAATAACTCTTGAAACTTTTAGAGGATGTACGAGAGGATGTAGATTCTGTCAAGCAGGTATGATTTATAGACCGGTTAGAGAAAAGAAGACATCTACATTAGTTAATCAAGTAGATGATATTATAAAGAAGACAGGATATGAGGAAGTTTCATTAACATCACTTAGTATATGTGACTATTCAGATATACAAAACCTAGTTTTTTCTTTAATAGAAAAATATAAAGATAAAAAAATAGGGGTTTCACTACCTTCTATTAGAATAGATTCATTTTCAGTAGATTTAATTAATGAGATACAAAAAGTTAGAAAAACAGGACTTACATTTGCGCCAGAAGCAGGTAGTCAAAGAATGAGAGATATAATAAATAAAGGTGTAAATGAAGAAAATCTATTAAACTCTAGTAGAAGCGCTTTTGAAGCTGGATGGTCAACATTAAAGTTATACTTTATGATAGGACTTCCTTATGAAACTATGGATGATGTTATAGGAATTGGAACTCTTGGAGAAAAAGTTGTAGAAGAATATTTTAAAGTTCCTAAAAATATAAGGAAAAGAGGACTTAGAGTTACTTTAAGTACGTCTATATTTGTTCCAAAAGCATTTACTCCATTCCAATGGGCGTCAATGGATACAATGGAAAGTGTTAAAGGTAAAATTGGAAATTTAAGAGATTCTATAAAAAGCAAAGCTATAGTTTATAATTGGCATGAATCACCAGTAAGCTATATGGAGGCAGTATTTGCAAGAGGTGATAGAAGATTATGTGATGTCTTAATTAAAGCTTTTAAAAAAGGGGCAAGATTTGATGGTTGGGGTGAATACTTTAACTTTGAAACTTGGAAAGAAGCATTGCAAGAGTGTGGAGTAGATGGAGACTTCTATACATATAGAGAAAGAAGTTATGATGAAATACTTCCATGGGAGTTTATTGATATAGGTGTTACAAAAGAATACTTAATGAAAGAAAATGAAAATGCAAAAAAAGCAAGCTTAACTCCAGATTGTAGAGAAAGATGTACTGGGTGTGGAGTAAATGTAAACTTTAAGGAGGGAAAATGCTTTGAAGGTGCGTTATTTAATAAAATACACTAAAGAAAGTGAAATAAAATTTATATCACATTTAGATTTAATGAGAACAATACAAAGAACAATAAGAAGAGCAGATTTACCAATTGAATATTCAAAAGGATTTAATCCTCATATGACAATATCTATAGCTCAACCACTTTCTGTAGGGGTCTATTCTAGTGGAGAATATATGGATGTTGTATTTAAAGAAGAGATGCCTTTAGAGGAAATAGTAAATTTATTAAATGAAAATGCGCCAATTGGTATTAAATTTTTAGATGCTAAAAAAGTTGAAAAAGAAGAAAATACTAAATGTCCGCAAGCAATGGCTATAATAGATGAAGCTAAATATAAAATAAAGTTAAAAACTATTAATTCAGAAGAAGCTTTAGAAGGAATAAAAAAGTTAAATAATATAAAAGAATGGAATACTATTAAAAAAAGTAAAAAAGGCGAAAAAGATGTAGATATTAGACCTTTAATAAAAAAGATATCTTTTTCTAAAGAAGATAACTATATAGTATTAAATTCTACATTAGCATGTGGTAGTAGAGCAAATCTATCTGCAAGTTTATTAGCTGATTTTATAAAGAACCATGTAGATGCCATAGAAAAAGACGCTTTTGTAGATATAGAAAGAATAGATATGTATGCATTAAAAGGGAAAATTATGCTTCCACTTAATGAATATTTTTAAAGTAGTTTGGAGTGTTTCTAATTGAAAGAAATATTTATTGAAAGACATGAGAAAATTGTTAGAATAGCGGTAAAAACTAATGGACAATTATCAGAGTGTTATATAGAAGAAGAGAATAATGAACCTAAAGTCTCTAATATATATAAAGGAGTGGTGCAAAATATAGTGCCATCCATAAAATCTGCATTTATAGATATAGGAACAAAAAAGAATGCTTATATGTATTTAAAAGGAGATTTAAAAACTTTAAAAAAGGGGCAAGAGGTTCTAGTAGAGGTTATAAAAGAACAAAGTGGCAAAAAAGGAGCAAAGGTAACAGAAAATGTGAATTTCCCAGGAAATTATGTAGTCTTATCAAATGGTCATAAAGAAATAAGATTTTCGCCTAAAATAAAAGATGATAAATTTAAAGAAAATGCTATGATAAACATACATAAACCTGAAAATATAGGAGTTGTCCTAAGGACCGGCGCATATGGAGTTCAAAGTGATGAAATAAATAGGGAAATTCAAACTATTTATTCCATTTATGAAAATGTCACTAAAAAGTTTACTTATTCTAAAAATATAGGTCTATTATATGATAATGATGGAATAATAGGAAATATATTAAAGGGATTAAAACATGAAAACTATAAAGTTATAGTAAATAATCTAAATGACTTCAATTTTTGTAAAGAAATTCTAGAATATAAATTTGAAAAAGTTAATTTAGAGATATATGAAGATGCTATAAGTCTATTTAATTATTTTGGGATAGAAAAAGAAATTTTAAGTTTAAGAAACAATAAAGTGAATCTACCAAGTGGAGGAAATATAGTTATAGAAAAAACAGAAGCAATGCACGTTATAGATGTAAATTCTGCTAAAAATACTAAAAATTCCTCTATGAAAAAAACTATATTTGAAACTAATTTGGAAGCAGCTGAAATAATTGCAGATCAGATAAAGCTTAGAAACATAAGTGGAATCGTAGTTGTAGATTTTATAGATATGAAGGAATCAGAAGAGAAGAAAATAATAATAGAAGAATTAAAAAAGCATTTTAAAAATGATAAAAATAAAGTAAGTATATATGACTTTACTGAGTTAAACCTTGTACAAATAGCAAGACGAAGAAGTGGAAAGTCTATTTTTGAATATATATTTGAAAAATGTACTTCTTGCAATGGCAAGGGAGTGAAAGTGAAACTTTCGTATATAGAAACAATGATTCAAAACAATATAGAACGTTTAAAAGTGGAACAAGATGTAAAGAATATGTATATAGAAATAAATGATATCTATAAAAATGAAATAAAAAGTGATATATTATCTTTTGTGAAAAATATTCATGGTTTAGATAAAAATATCTATGTTAATTATGTACATGGGATAGATACATTTAAAATAGAGCCACTTATTTTTAATAGTCAAATAAAAAACCTACATATATATAAGGTTTATCCTGAGGAGTATATTGATTAAAGTATATTTAATTAAATAATAGAGTAAAATATACTCTATTATTACTGTAGATTATTTTATTTTATGTGGGTAATTAAAAATAAATTTTAACAATAAAATCTTTACAAAGATATTTTTATGTGCTAAAATGGCTTTTGTAGACCGCACGGAAAAGGTGTTGAAACTTATTTGATTAAGTACCTTAAAAGGCGAGACTGGATTGAGGAGGTGTATTTACATGTACGCAGTATTACTTACTGGAGGAAAACAATATAGAGTTCAAGAGGGAGACGTTTTATTCGTTGAAAAACTTGAAGCTGAAGTTGATTCAACTGTAGAATTCGATCAAGTGTTAGCAGTTGGAAAAGAGGAAGGTTTAGTAATTGGTAAGCCTGTAGTTGATGGAGCTAAAGTTGTTGCTAAAGTTGTAGCACAAGGAAAAGCTAAAAAGGTTATAGTATTCAAATATAAACCTAAAAAAGACTACAGAAAGAAACAAGGACACAGACAACCTTTCACTAAAATCGTAATTGAGAAAATAGAGGCTTAATTGTGATTAATATAAATTTTACAAAGAAATCTAGTGAGTTAGTATCGTTTCGTGTAAATGGTCATGCTGAATATTATGATCGACAAGAAAAAGTAACTGTTTATGATGATGTAGTTTGTGGATGTGTATCAAATTTAGCGCAGGTAACAATCTTAGGGTTGGTAGAAGTGTTAAAGCTAAATGCAACTTATGTTGCAGATGAAGGTGATATACAGTTAGATATATCAAACTTATTACATAGTGAAATAGAGAGTGCACAGGTTCTGCTTGAAACGATGTTACTAGGGTTGCAAAATTTAGAAATAAGTTATGGAAAATACCTTAAAGTATTAGTAGAGGAGGTGCAGTGATATGTTACTAATAAACCTTCAGTTATGTGCTCACAAAAAGGGAGTAGGTAGCTCAAAAAACGGAAGAGATAGTGAATCTAAGAGACTTGGTGTTAAGCGTGCAGATGGACAATTTGTACTTGCTGGAAACATCTTAGTTAGACAAAGAGGAACAAAAATCCATCCAGGAAACAACGTTGGAATAGGTGGAGATGATACTCTTTTCGCTAAAATAGATGGTGTTGTAAGATACGAGAGAATGGGTAAAGACAAGAAAAAAGCTAGTATTTATCCAGTTGATGTAGAAGTTGCAATAGCTGAATAGTTTAAAGGCACCCTTTATAGGGGTGCTTTTTTAATTAAGAATTAGGAATTAAGAATTAGAAAAATATAATTTAAATTTAGTTACTATGATTTTAAAAAGTTAAAAAGGATAAATAAGATTTAAAACATTAGAAACTAGGAATTTATCAGTATTAACTTTTATAATTCTAAATTTTAAGCTCTAAACTTATAAAAAGTTATTGTGTATAAGAATATAAATGCGTATTATTAATTATATATGGGCAAAACTTTATAATATGAAGGTAAGAGAAAGAATTAATATGAAATGATTCCTAATTCCTAATTCTTAAGTCATATAAAAGCAAATAACAGAAGAAAGCTGTAATGTGTATTATTTAAAAAGACACGTTAAACTTCATTTGTGATTTAATTAAGTATGACTAAATATAATTTTAGAAAGTAAGGTGAAGATATATGTTTATAGATACAGCCAAGATATTTGTTAAATCAGGAACTGGTGGTAATGGATGTATTTCATTTAGAAGAGAAAAATATGTTCCACTTGGAGGACCAGACGGTGGAGACGGTGGAAACGGCGGAAGTATAGTATTAAAAGCTGACCGTAATATGACAACGCTATTAGATTTTTCATATAATAGAAAATTTATAGCAAATGATGGAGGAAAAGGTGAAGGCTCCAAATGTTATGGAAGAGATGGTGAAGACCTTGTAATAAATGTTCCAATGGGAACAGTTATAAGAGACGCTGAGACAAATAAAATAATGTGTGATTTATCACATGCTGACGATACATATGTAGTTTGCAAAGGTGGAAAGGGTGGAAAAGGAAACTGTAAATTCTGTACACCAACAAGACAGGCTCCAAATTTTGCAGAGCCAGGTATGCCAGGAGAAGAAAGATTTGTTAAATTAGAATTAAAATTACTTGCCGATGTTGGACTTTTAGGATTCCCTAATGTAGGTAAATCAACATTGCTTTCTGTTGTATCAAAGGCAAGACCTAAAATAGCAAACTATCATTTTACAACATTAAAGCCCAATTTAGGTGTTGTAAGTTTAAAAGGAATACAAAACTTTGTTATTGCTGATATACCAGGAATAATAGAAGGAGCATCTGAAGGTATAGGGTTAGGGCTTGATTTCTTAAGACATATAGAAAGAACAAGACTTCTTATACATGTAGTAGACATTTCAGGATTAGAAGGTAGAGATCCTATTGATGATTTTAAAAGAATAAATGAAGAATTAAAAAAATATAGTATTAAATTATGGGATAGACCACAAATAATTGCTGCAAATAAATCTGATATGTTATTTGATGAAGAAGTTTTTGAAAACTTTAAAAAAGAATTGAATAAAATGGGATATGACAAAGTGTTTAAAATCTCTGCAGCTACTAATAAAGGTGTAGATGAACTGATGAAAGAAGCAGCTGAAATGTTAACACACATACCAGTAGAAGATCTTCAAATAAGTGATGATGAAAAATATATACCAGAAGAAAAAAGATTTACGTACACTATAAAAGAAGAAGAAGAAGGTATATTTGTAGTAGAAGGATCTTTTGTTGATAGACTACTTAACAGTGTAAATGTTAATGAACCAGATTCATTAAGATATTTCCATAAAGTATTAAGAAATAAGGGAGTATTTGATGATTTGAAAGAAATGGGAGTACAAGACGGAGATATTATAAGGCTTAATGATTTTGAATTTGAGTTTTTACTGTAGGAGGAAAATATGATAACAACTAAACAAAGAGGATACTTAAGAAAATTAGCAAATGATATGAACCCTATATTTCAAGTGGGTAAAGGTGGAATAGAAGAAAATTTCTTAGCACAAGTAGATACTGCTTTAGAAGCACGAGAGTTAATAAAAATAAAAACTCTTAACAATAGTGGAATTACTTCAAGAGAAGCATCTGATTATATATGCGAAAAATTAAACTGTGAAGGAATTCAAGCTATAGGTAGTAAGCTTGTATTATATAGAAAGTCAAAGAAAAAACCTAAAATAGAATTACCAAAGTAATATAAAGCAAATAAAAGTATCTTTTAGTTAAATTAAAATAACTAAAAGGGTAAATGAAATTTTAAATTTGGTAAATATTATTTTATGTGATATTATATATAATAGATTTAAAAGAGAAGGTTTTACTATGAAAAAAGCTATATTTGGAGGAACTTTTGACCCAATACATAATGGTCATATGAATATTGCGTATGAAGCATTATATAAGTTAAAGTTGGATAAAATAATTTTTGTACCAAGTGGAAATCCACCACATAAAGATAAAAGGAATGTGACTGATGGAAGAATAAGGTATGACATTGTTAATGCTGCTATAAATGGTGAAAAGTATTTTGAAATAGATGATTATGAAATAGTAAGAGATGAAGCTAGTTACACATATAAAACCTTAGAGCATTTTAAAAAAATAGAATCTAATACAGATTGGTATTTTATTGTTGGTGCAGACAGTTTACTTGAAATAGAAAAATGGAAAAATGTAAAGGGACTATTAAAACTATGTAATCTCATAGTTTTTAATAGACCTGGTTATGATATTCAAGATGTTAAACAACAAAAAAAATATATAGAAAAAAAATATAAAACGAAAATAATGTTTTTAAACGTTCCATTAGTAGATATTTCATCAACTAATATAAAAAAGAAAATTTTAAAAGGTGAAAATATTAAGTACCTTATTCCAAATGAAGTTTTTCATAAAATACTTGAACTAAAGTTATATTCAAGAGGATGTGGAGAAATGGTTAATGAGACTGAAATATATCAGTACATTAGAGGAGCTTTAAGGCCTAAAAGGTATACTCATACATTAGGTGTTTTAGAAACTGCTGAGAGTTTATGTGAAATTTATGGTTGTGATAAATATAAAACACGAATAGCTGCACTTTTACATGATTGTGCTAAAAATATGAGTGACGATGAATTAATTAAAATAACTAAAGAAAATAACTTAATAGAAGTAGATGAAACTATAAAACATTCGCCTATGTTATTGCATGGATTTGTAGGAGCATATATAGCAGGTGAAAAATTTAATATAAATGATGTAGATATTATCAATTCAATTAAATATCATACAACTGGAAGACCTAATATGAGTATTTTAGAAAAAATAATATATGTATCAGATGGTATAGAACCTTCAAGAAAATTTGAAGGAGTAGACGATATTAGAGAAGTAGCAATAAAAGATTTAGATAAAGCTTTACTTATGATGTATAATCAAACTATAAAGTATATAATATCTAAAAATCAATTACTTTATCCGAAAACGATAGAGGCTAGAAATTACCTACTAATAAAATAATTGAGGTATTAATATGGGAGAAAATAATAAAAAAACAAAGAAAAAAAGAAATAAAAAGTCATCATCACTAAAAAAAATATTGATAATATTTTCTTTTTTAATATTTATGGTAGTTGGCGGCGGATATATGTATTTATCTACGTTTAGTAATAACTCTATAGATATTACTGGTAATGACAAAGACAGAAATCAAACTAAAGATGTAGAATCAGCAAATTTTTTAGTTATGGGTGTAGATTTAGGTTCAGGTGATGAAAATGACAAAAATGATCCTAAAAGAACAGATACTATAATGTTGGTTCATTATAATAAAGTTGATAAAAAGTATGATGTAATTTCAATTCCAAGAGATACTTTAGTAGAGTTGGAAGAAGGAACTCGTAAAATAAATGCAGCACATGCTATTGGTGGAGTTCAATATTTAGTTGATACAGTGGAAGATTTGTTAAATGTAAATATAGATTACTATGTAAAATTGGATACAATAGCGTTTAGAGAAATAATAGATGCTGTCGGTGGTGTTGATATAGTTATAGATCAAAACATGTACTATGATGACCCAGTTCAAGACTTGCATATAAATTTTACTGCTAGTACAGAGCCTCAGCATTTAGATGGAAAGAAAGCAGAAGAGTTCTTTAGATGGAGAAAAAACAATGATGGTACAGGACTTGTAGAAGGTGATATAGGAAGAATAAAACAGCAACAAAAATTTTATAATGCCTTGTTATCTAAAGTTCAAAGTCCATCAATAATAACTAAAGCTCCAAAAATATTAGGTGTTTTTCCTAAATATTTAGAGACTAATTTAAATGCTATGGAAATTATGGATTATGGATTAAATGTGATTTCAACACCTAAAAATAATATAGCATTCCATACTTTAATGGGAGAAGATGCATGGATTGATGAAACATCGTATTATATATATAAAGAAGAAATGAATAGTGATATTATATCCATATTAAACAATGAAGACCCAACTACTATTAGTAAATCAAAACTTAGAGTTAGTATTTTAAATGGGACTAATCAAGGTGGGTTAGCAGAAACTTTTGCAAATGGAATACTTGCAAAAGGATATGAAAATTGTATATATGGAAATTATGATCAATCTTTAAAACCAGTTAGCGTATCTGAAATTAGATTATATGGTCTTAAAGAGGAAGATAAAGCTAGTATAGAAAAAGATTTTGGAATAAGTAATATTAAAATAATGAAAGAAGTAAATCCTGATTGTGAGATAGAAGTAATTTTAGGAGAAGATAAGACACAGTAATTTAATTAGATAATAGATTCATTAGAAATTGAATTTATAAATATACACACAATTTTAAGGAGGAATTTAAAATGGAAAAGAAAATAATACACACAGAAAAAGCGCCTGCAGCTTTAGGACCATACTCTCAAGCTGTTAAAGCAGGAAATATGGTTTACACTTCAGGACAATTAGCAATAAACTCTGCAACTGGAGAATTAGTAAATGACGATATAAGAAAAGCTACAGAACAATCTTTAAACAACGTTAAAGCTATATTAGAAGAAGCTGGAACTTCAATGGATAAAGTAGTTAAAACATTAGTTTTATTAAAAGATATAAATGATTTTGCTGCTATGAATGAAGTATATGGAACATTCTTTACATCAAATCCACCAGCAAGATCTTGTTTCCAAGTTGGAGCATTACCAAAAGATGCTTTAGTTGAAATAGAAGTAGTAGCAATAGCTGAATAATAAATTAGAACTCCAGATTATATTCTGGAGTTTTTTTGTGTAGAAAAAAGTTTTTTGATATAATATAAAATATTAAGAGGAATTTAAATATGTTTGTAAATATTATAGGGTTTAAAGTTGGTATTTAAAATTATGTAAGGAGCTTATTGTAAAAAAATGATAACATAATTTAAAACCGTTATTTCGAAAAACTCTAATATTTTTTTGAATTTTTAGGACTAAAGGGTTGAATGAATGTCATATCTCTAGGCAATCGGAAATTATATACAATATTTTATATAAAATAATAATAGGTGGTGAAATCTTGGATAGTAATTTAATATATAAAGTTGAATCAAAAGGTGAAGGTATGAAGGTTAGAGACTACATGAAAGATGTTTTAGAGCTTTCAGGTAGATTCATAAAGAAAGTTGGATTAAGTGATAGAATAAAAATAAATGGTAATGTTGTGAGATTAAACTATAAGTTGACAGAAGGAGATATATTAATAATTCAAGTAGAGAAAAAAAATGAGAGTCAAAACATAATACCAGAAAAAATGGATATTGATGTTGTATATGAGGATATGGATTTAATAATAGTAAATAAACCAGTGAATATGGTGGTTCATCCAACTAAAAGTTATCCTAAAGGAACTCTTTCAAATGGAGTTTTAAATTATTTTAGAGAGAATGATGAAAAATGTATAGTAAGATTAGTTAGTAGATTAGATATGAATACTTCAGGTCTAATAATGATTGCTAAAAATCAATTTGCCCATATGAGTTTAGCTAAAAGTATGGAAAATAATCTTATAACTAAAAAATATCTTGCTATATGCCATAATAATATATTAGAAGATAGTGGCACTATAGATGCTAATATAGGTATAGCAAAAGAAGATAGTATAAAAAGATCTGTAATTGATAGTGGACAACGAAGTGTAACACATTTTAAGGTATTAGAAAGATTTAAAAAGGGTAGTTTAGTAGAATTAAATTTAGAGACTGGAAGAACACATCAGATAAGAGTACATCTTAGTTATTTAAATTGTCCTATATATGGTGATTCCTTATATGGTGAAGAAGAAGGACAATATATAAAAAGGCAGGCATTACATGCATATAAATTGATACTTCCTCATCCGCGAACTGGTGAAGTTATTGAAGTTCAAAAGGAAATGCCAGAAGACATGAAAAGACTTATACATATCTTAAAGGAAGATACCAAATAAAAGACATTAGAAACATCTAATGTCTTTTATTTTTTAAGAAAAACATATTTTTTTCACTTCTTTTTTTTATCGTTAAAAGAATAAAAATAATTATAATCCCTAAAAATAACACACAAATACCTGTTAAAATTAAAGTAAAGTTATTTGTGGTATCAGTTATTGTATTGTTTATATATTCGTAAGTATTGACAGTTTTTATTGGATAATAGTCTTTGCTGCTTATAAGGGGAATATCTTTTTCTATATTATTATATTTAAAATGAGCAACTCCTACCTTTTGACCAGCTAAAATAGCACTATTATCTAAGGCTGTTATATCGTAAGTAATTTTAGGTTCATCTGTTACTGTTTTATCTTTAGTATAGTAAAAACTTTCACCGGCAACTAAAGGTATTTCTATACCAGTTGTAGTACATTTATAATCAGTGACTTTACTATTTTTTTCATATAATTTCACAGTTTCAAAGTTATTAAAAGCCCATTCAAAAAGTTCCTTACTATCTTTGAAATATGTTTTATTTTGATCTCTTAAAAGAGAAACTATAAAAGTTTCATTTCCTTTTTTAGCTGAAGCCACAAAAGAATGTAAAGCTTCATCTGTAAATCCTGTTTTGGCAGCTAAACAAGGCTGATAATAATATTCAGAAGTAGGTTGTATAAGTCGATTGTCATTCCAAAGAGGTCTTTGTTCTTTGAATTTGTTTGTTGGTTCTAAAAGTGTATTTTTAGTTTGAGATATTTCTAAATATGTAGAGTTTTTTAATAACTCCTTTTCCATTAAAGCTAAATCATAAGCTGTAGTTTTATGCTCTTTTTCGTATAATCCATGAGGATTCTTAAAATTAGTATTTTTACAACCTAACTTTTTGGCACGTTCATTCATCATTTTAGCAAAATTATCGACATTGCCACCAATATGCTCAGCTAAAGCAGTAGCAGAATCATTTGCAGATACCATTATTAAAGAGTATAAAAGTTCTCTAACTGTAAGAATTTCATCAGTATCAAGATATATTTTAGAGCCTTCTATAGTAGGTGGTAAGGTACTAATCTTTACTTGTTCGTTTAAATCACAATTTTCTAGTGTTAGCAAAGCAGTCATAAGTTTAGTAGGGGATGCTGGAGCATATTGAATATTTTCATTTTTGCCATAAATAATTTCACCAGTTGAAGCATTTATGACAACAGCCCCTTCTGCACTAGCACTTGGAGCTGTTGTTTCTGCCACGGCCAGATTGGTATTAAGCGTCATAAGCGTAAATGTACAAATTAAAAGTTTCTTTAATGTATTCATAATCATCTCCTAGTAATTTAAATTTAATATTAATGATTTTAACCAATTAACTTATTTTATAATCAAGTTTAGTCTTACTATGCTTTTATAGGATTACAAATGTTTTAAAATCATTTTAATAAAACTGTAAATGAAATATTTTTATTAAAATATATAATAAAAATTAACTTTTCCCTTATAAAGTTAAAGATATTTTATTTACTGCATTATATGTATTTAAATTATATCAGAAAAATACAGAAAAAGAAAATTAATAAATTATATTTGGCAATAATATGGATATAATTAAAGATTTAGCCTTGAAATGTAAATTATTTCAATTATATAAGGAGTTGATAATTTTATGAAAGAAAAAGAGAAAATAATAGGTTCAATTTGTATGGTAATGATGTCAATAATTTTTGTTTTAGGCGGTTATTTTATTTCAAAGAGTAATAGATCAATTGAATGCGATGAAATTTTTTCGGAAGAAACAACTCATAATAAAGATAAAACAACTGAAAAAGATGTTTTTAATGAGATAGAAAATGAAGATACAACTGAAAATGCAACTGAAAAAAAATATATTGTTGTTGATATAAAAGGTCCGGTAAAAAATCCTAGAGAATATGTGCTGTTAGAAGGCAGTAGGATAAGAGATATAATAAATGAGGCAGGAGGATTAACTAAAGAGGCCAATGAAAATTTAATACATTTTTCTAAAAAACTAAATGATGAAGATTGTATAGTCATTCCTAAAATAGGAGAAGAGTTAGAAGAAAATGATGAAGTTAAGGATTTAGTTGAGACAGAAAAAGGTGTAAAAAATACAGGAAAAGAAAATAATAAAATAAATATAAATAAAGCATCTATAGAACAACTAAAAACATTATCAGGAATAGGAGATAGTAAAGCAAAGGCAATATTAGATTATCGAGAAAGTAATGGTGGATTTAAAAGTATAGATGAACTTTCTAATATAGATGGTATAGGAGGTAAGACTTTAGAGAAATTAAGAGATAAGGTGGACATTAGATAGTTAATATTATAAAATTATTAGGGTGAACAGATATTGAATTTTAAAGAAAACTTTCAAGGAAATATGAAAGTTTAAAAATAAGAAATAAAAATAATAAGGAGGGAGCTACTAGACAAAATATCCAAAAGCAAGTAGTTAAGGTACAGAAAATCCATCAAAGATTATATAATATTAGAAATGATTATAATAATAAAATAGTTTCAGAACTAGTGAAAATC